>JAIXYF010000141.1 GCA_027490345.1 Novosphingobium sp. | reverse complement strand
CGATCACCAGCACGCGCAGCGGCACGCCGACCTGCACGGCGGCAAGGCCGATGCCGGGGGCATCGTACATCGTCTCGAACATGTCGGCGACGAGCGTCTTCAGCTCCTCATCGAACACGGTGACGGGCGCGGAGATCTGCTTGAGGCGCGGATCGGGGACTTCGAGGATTTCACGGATAGCCATGGCGGACAGATAAGCGCGGCGCGCGCGACTCGCAAGATGCAGTCTGGCCCCCCCCATTTTCACGAAGTGCAAATGGGGAGGTGGGCCGCCAAAGGCGGGTCGGAGGGGCTTCTACCGCGAGCAAGAACGCCTCCGTCAGCCCTACGGGCTGCCACCTCCCCATTTGTCCCTGCGGGAAAAATGGGGAGGGCCAGATTAGCCCACAGGCCGCCGCGCCCGCAGCGCCTGCGCCAGTGTGCCTTCGTCGAGATAGTCGAGCTCGCCGCCCACCGGCAGACCGTGCGCAAGCTGCGTCACGCGCAAGGGCAGGTTTTCGATCCGTTCGGCGATGTAGTGCGCCGTGGTCTGGCCTTCCAGCGTGGCGTTCATCGCAAGCACCACTTCGTCGATCCCGCCCGCCTGCAGCCGCGCCAGCAACTGGCCGATGGACAGGTCTTCCGGCGCCACGCCTTCCAGCGCCGAAAGCCGCCCGCCCAGCACGTGATAGCGCCCGGTGAACAGCCGCGCCCGGTCCAGCGCCCACAGATCGGCCACTTCCTCCACCACGCACAGCGCGCGGTCATCGCGGCGCGGATCGGTGCAGATGCTGCATGGGTTGGCGGTATCGACATTGCCGCACGTGCCGCATTCCACCAGCCGCGCGCGCACGCCTTCCAGCGCATCGGCCAACTGAACCAGGCTCGTCTCGCGCCGCTTGATCAGCCACAGCACGGCGCGCCGCGCGCTGCGTGGGCCAAGCCCGGGAAGCCGGGCCAGTGCGCTTGCCAGCGCCTCGATCTCTTGCGATGCCATGGGGGGAGAGATAGGGCCGCCCCACGCAAACGAAAGGCCCTTTTGAGCGTTATGCGCATTGTCTTCATGGGCACCCCCGATTTCGCGGTGCCAACCCTTGCTGCGCTGGTGGCCGCCGGGCATGACGTGGTGGCGGCCTATAGCCAGCCGCCGCGCGCTGCGGGGCGGGGCAAGCAGTTGCAACCAACCGCCGTGCACCGCGCCGCAGAGGCGCTGGGCATTCCCGTGCGCACGCCGGTTTCGCTGAAAGGGGCGGAGGAGCAGGCCGCGTTTGCGGCGCTGGGCGCCGATGTGGCGGTGGTGGCCGCTTATGGCCTGATCCTGCCGCAGGCGGTGCTGGATGCGCCGCGCCTCGGCTGTCTCAATGTCCATGGTTCGCTGCTGCCGCGCTGGCGCGGGGCGGCGCCGGTGCAGCGGGCGATTCTGGCGGGGGATGAGGCCACCGGCATCACCATCATGCAGATGGAGCGCGGGCTGGATACCGGGCCGATGCTGGCCACGGTGGAAACCCCGGTGGCAGGCAAAACCGCAGGTGATCTCACGGCGGAACTGGCCGAAAAGGGCGCTGCGCTGATGGTATCGGTCCTCGCCGATCTTTCCGCGTATCCCCCGCTGGTGCAGCCCGAGGCCGGTGTGACCTATGCCCACAAGATCGACAAGGCCGAGAGCCGTCTCGATTTCAGCCAGAGCGCGCAGCAGGTGGAGCGCCAGATCCGCGCCTTTGCCCCGGCGCCGGGCGCGTTCTTGGAGCTGGAGGGAGAGCGCTACCGGGTGCTGGCGGCCGAAGTGACAGATGGGACTGGCGAGCCGGGAACCACATTGGATGGCGCGCTCACCATCGCCTGCGGCACAAGCGCGCTGCGGCCCACGCTGATCCAGCGCGCGGGCAAACCGGCGATGGAAACCGCGGCCTTGCTGCGCGGGCGGGCGATTGCGGCGGGCACGCGCCTTGGGTGATGGTGCGCCCACCACGCGCTACGCGCTCACGCTCGAATATGATGGCACGCCGTACATGGGCTTCCAGCGGCAGGCGCACGGGCCATCGGTGCAGGAAGCGGTGGAGGACGCGGCGGCCAGTGTGGTGGGCCATCCGGTCACGCTCCATGCCGCCGGGCGCACCGATGCCGGGGTTCACGCACGGGGAATGCGCGCGCATTTCGATAGCGCAAAGCCGCTGGCCCCGTTCCGCATGGGTGAGGCAATCAATGCCCGGCTGCGGCTGGCCGCAGAGGCTGTGGCCGTGCTCGATTGCGTGGAGGTGGCGGAAGACTGGCACGCGCGCTTTTCGTGCATTGGCCGGTCTTACGAATATGTCATCGCCAATCGCCGCGCGCCGCTGGTGTTGGAAGCGGCGCGGGCCTGGCGCATTGTCCAGCCGCTGGATGCAGATGCCATGCATGATGCGGCGCAAGTGCTGGTGGGCCATCATGATTTCACCACGTTTCGTTCGGCCCATTGCCAATCGGCCAGCCCGGTGAAAACGCTGCGCCACCTCTCTGTGAGGCGCGCCGAAGGGCCGCTTGGGGCGGACCATGTGATCGTGGCGGCAGAGGCGCGCAGTTTCCTCCATCATCAGGTGCGCTCGATGGTCGGTTGCCTTGCGCTGGTGGGGGAGGGGCGGTGGAGCGCCGCAGACTTGCGCGATGCCTTGGAGGCCTGCGACCGCCGCCGTCTGGGTCACAATGCGCCGCCTGATGGCCTCTATTTCATGCGCGCGCTTTACCCGGGCGACTAAGCCGTTAAGTTGCGGATTGAAACCCGCGCAGGACCAATCCCTGCGCGGCCCAAATCGGAGAGAAACATGGCATTTAGCGGCAAGCAGCTCACCACCCGGCTCGATGCAGACGGCACGCTCACCGTGGAGATCGCGGCGAAGACATGGGATGCGCCGGTGGGCAGCCAGGTGCTCGTCCAGATTGAGGCGACGCCGATCAACCCGAGCGATCTCGGCCTGCTGTTCGCCTCCGCCGATACTGCCAATGCCGTCTACACGCCCGGCAAGGTCGTCGCGAAAATGCCGGACAATGCCACCCGCGCCATGGCCGCGCGCCATGGGCTTGCGATGCCGGCAGGCAACGAGGCCGCCGGAATCGTTGTGGCCGCCGGGGACAGTCCCGCTGCGCAGGCGCTGATGGGCAAGCGCGTGGCCTGCGTGCCGGGCTCGGCCTATGCCAGCTATGCCTATGCCGAAGCGGGCATGTGCCTGCCTGTGGAGGAGGGCGTCAGCGCGGCGCAGGCCGCCTCCAGCTTCGTCAATCCGATGACCGCGCTGGGCTTTGTCGAGACGATGCGCATGGAAGGCTTTACTGGCCTCGTCCACGCCGCTGCCGCGTCCAACCTTGGCCGGATGCTGGTGCGCATCTGCCGCGAAGACAATGTGCCTCTCATCAATATCGTGCGCAGCGCCGAGCAAGTCGCGCTGCTGAAGGGGCTTGGCGCGGAGCATGTGCTGGATATGACCCAGCCCGGCTTCAATGCAGCGCTCGCCGATGCGATTCACGAGACCGGCGCAATGCTGGGCTTCGATCCGATTGGCGGCGGCACGTTGGCGGGGCAGATCCTGGCTGCGATGGAAGTCTCGGCCAGCCGGGGCGCTGCCTATAGCCGCTATGGCTCTTCCACGCCCAAGAAGGTCTATATCTATGGCGGGCTCGATATGGGGCCGACCGTGCTCAACCGCGCTTTCGGCCTCACGTGGGATCTGGGCGGCTGGCTGCTTACGCCGTTCATGGCCAAGGCCGGGATGGACGTCGTGGGCCGCATGCGCGCGCGGGTGGCGCGTGATCTCACAACCACGTTCGCCAGCCATTATAAAGCCGAGGTAAGCCTTGAAGGTATGCTGGAGCCAGCCGCCGTGGCCGAATACAACGCTCGGCGGACGGGCGAGAAGTATCTCGTGGTGCCCACTGCCTGATCGGGCAATACGCAGTCTTCCATAGCCGAGGGGCGATAGAGCCCCAATCCCCCCCGCGCTAACCTGCTTCCTTGCCCATGCGGCAGGGAAGCGGGAGAGTGCGCATGATTGCCAGGCTGCTGACAGCCATGGCCAACCACCCCTTTGCGGGGCGTCATCTCATCACCCACAAGGTGCATGAGCATGACCGCGTGTGGTTCGACAATTGCAAGGTGACGCATCTTCACGCCGCTCCCGGCTATGCCTTCGAACTGACCCGGCTTGGCCTGCTGCTGCTCTGTGCCGGGATTGCGGCGCCGTGGTTCTGGGGGCTGGCATTGATGCACACCAGCTTGCTGTGCCTTGCCGTAACACGGCTGAATCATATGCGCAGCGCTGACGCCGATCCTGCCCCGCTGCTGGCCGCGTGGCGCCGCTATATTCTCACCCGGTCGCTCTTGTGCACGCTTGTCAACATTGCGGCGCTGGCCTGCGCGCCAGCAGACCACCTGGTGCCGCTGGTGATGTTTATCCAAGCCACCGATGCCATGGTGCTGTTTGCGCATTTCACGCTGCCGGTGTCGGGCCTTGCATCGTCGCTGATCTCCACGCTGGGCACAGTTACAGCCTTGCTGCAGCGGCCCGAGCTGCCGGTTCTGCCCATCCTGCCGCTGGTGCTGTTGCTGATGGCCAGCGCGCATGTGCGCATTTTCAATCTGCACTACATGTTCGCCACGCGCCGTCTGCGCACGCGCGAATTGCGCGCCGCGAACGACATGATCGAACTGCTGCTGACGCAATATCGCGACCATGGCAGCGATTGCCTGGTGCAAACCGATGCGGCCGGGATGATCGTCGAGGCGCCGGAGCGGCTGTGCCAGTTGCTCGGGGTGGAAAACGGGGCGCTGGCCGGGTTTAAGCTGGTGCGGCTGTTCGATCCCGGGGAAGGGCCGGAGGCGATCAGCAAGGCCGCGCGCCGGCTCCAGCCGTTCCACGATGTCTGCGTCTCGCGCACCCGCGATGGGCAGACACGCTGGTTCGCGGTTTCGGGGTGCCCGTTGCATGATCCGCAGGGGCGGCACTTCGGGTTTCGCGGGTTCCTGCGGGATGTGACCGACCGGCACGAGGCGGAAAGCAAAGTGCGCTTTCTGGCACACCACGATCCGCTCACCCTACTCGCCAATCGGGCCGCGTTTCGGGATAAGCTGGAACAGCGGCTCGACCAGCGCCCGCGGCGCGGGTTGGTCGCGGTCCTGTTTGCCGATCTCGATCACTTCAAGCTGGTCAATGATTCGCTGGGCCATGCTGCTGGTGATCGAGTGCTGCAGGTGGCGGCGCGGCGGCTGGCGGCGCTGATCGGCCCGCACGACGTGGTCGCCCGGCTGGGAGGCGATGAATTCGCGCTGATGCTCGGCCAGTCACGCTCTGCCGAAGCCGCGCTGCTGCTGGCGCGGCGCATTGTCGATGATCTCTCGCGCCCGATCGAGGTGGAAGGGCGTTCGATTCAGATGGGGGCCAGTGTCGGCATCGCGCTTGCGCCCGATCATGCCGAAAATGCCGATGAATTGCTGCGCGCGGCAGACATGGCGCTGTATGAAGCCAAGTCCGGCGGGCGCGGTCTTGCGGCGCTTTATCGGCACGACATGAAGGACGTGCTGCTGGAAAAGCGCGCGCTGGAACTTGAGCTGCGCTCGGCGCTGACCAATGGGGAGTTCGAGCTGTATTACCAGCCGGTGCAGGCGCTTGCCACCGACCGGATCGCCGGGTTCGAAGCGCTGCTGCGCTGGCATCATCCGGTGCGCGGGATGATCGGGCCGGGCACATTCATCGATATTGCCGAACGCAGCGGGCTGATTGTGCCGATCGGGGAATGGGTGCTGCGCGAGGCGATGGCCGAGGCGGCAACCTGGGCCGGAGACCTGACAGTGGCGGTCAATGTCTCGGCCGTGCAGATGCGCGGCGATGATCTGCTGCGCCAGGTCGTGTCTGCGCTGGGTGCAACCGGGCTTGATCCGCACCGGCTGGAGCTGGAAATCACCGAAACCGTGCTGATGCAGGATCAGGAGGCCTGCCTTGCGCTGCTCCACCAGCTCCGCGGGCTTGGCGTGCGTATCGCGCTCGATGATTTTGGCACGGGCTATTCCTCGCTCAACTATCTGCGCGCTTTCCCGTTCGACAAGATCAAGATCGACCGCTGCTTTATTGCCGATCTCGATGAAGGCGGGGAAAGCGGCGCGATTGTCGAGGCTGTGCTCGATCTTGCCGCGCGGCTCAACATGCAGACCATTGCCGAGGGCGTGGAGGATGCCGCCCAGCTGGCTGCCTTGCGCAAGCGCGGCTGCGCCCAGGTGCAGGGCTATCTCATCAGCAAGGCCATGCCTGCCGCCACGCTTCCGGTGGAGCGCGTGCAGGCCAAGCGCACCATGACTTCCGGCGTAATCGAGCGCATCACCTATGCGCCCGGCTTTGCCGATGCTCCCTTGGTGCGAAAGCAGGCCTGAGCCGGCAGGCCTGGGCCCCCAGCCCGAACCGGCTCCCTCAGACTTTGCCGACGACGCTTTCGGGCAGATCCTTGCCGAACACGCGCTGGTAGTATTCGGCCACCAGCACCCGCTCGGTCTCGTCGCACTTGTTGAGGAACGAGAGGCGGAAGGCAAAGCCGGCATCGCCGAAGATAGCGGTGTTCTGCGCCCAGCTGATCACCGTGCGCGGGCTCATCACAGTGGAGATATCGCCTGCGATAAAGCCCTTGCGCGAAAGGTCGGCCACGCGGACCATGTCGGCGGCCATCTTGGCATCGAGGCCCGGCACCTTTTTGGTCACCACGTCGATCTCGGTCGCGGCGGGCAGGTAATTCAGCGCGACGACGATGTTCCAGCGGTCCATCTGGCCCTGGTTGATCGCCTGCGTGCCATGATAAAGCCCGCTGGTATCGCCAAGACCCACGGTGTTTGCCGTGGCAAACATGCGGAAATACGGGTTCGGGCGGATCACGCGGTTCTGATCGAGCAGCGTGAGCTTGCCTTCGGTTTCCAGCACGCGCTGGATCACGAACATCACGTCCGGGCGGCCCGCATCGTATTCGTCGAACACCAGCGCGGTCGGCGTTTGCAGCGCCCATGGCAGCAGGCCTTCGCGGAATTCCGTCACCTGCAGGCCATCGCGCAGCACGATGGCATCGCGGCCGATCAGGTCGATGCGGCTGATGTGCGCATCAAGGTTGATGCGGATGCACGGCCACTTAAGGCGCGCGGCCACTTGTTCGATATGAGTCGATTTGCCGGTGCCGTGATAGCCCTGCACCATCACGCGGCGGTTGTGGGCAAACCCCGCCAGAATCGCCAGCGTGGTATCTGGATCGAATACGTAGTTCGGATCGATATCCGGCACGCGCTCATCCGCCACAGAAAAGGCCGGAACGGTCATGTCGATCGGAATGCCGAACGTCTCCCGCACGCTCAGCGTGATATCGGGAGCGGCAAGGACGGTGGTGGCGCGATTATCGGCCGCATGGTTCGGTGTGTTGGTCATCACCACTTCGCCTATACGGGCCTGCGGAAGGCTGCAATAAGCTTTGAGGGACGCTATTGGAATCGGGAGCGGGTCTGGCATGAAACGCGGTGGCGCGCTGCTTTGCCCGTTCGGGCGCAAGGCGATCCTGGTGCTGGCGCAACAGGGCCTGCTTCATGAAGCCCAGCGGGGCGGACCACCTGATTCGCTGCAACCGCGGGAGATGCCCTGATGGCCGACTACACGTTTTTCACCGTCCCCATGTCGCGCGGGCAGATTGCGCGCTGGGCGCTGCACGAGGCGGGCGCCGATTACGCGCAAGTCGTGGTGGAATGGGCCAATCGCCCGCTCGAACTGGCCGCCGCCAATCCGATGAACAAAGTGCCCACGCTGATCCACCATGCGCCGGAGGGGGACCGGATCATCACCGAATGCGCCGCGATTTGCGCCTATCTTGCGGATGTGCACCCTGAAGCGGGCCTGCTGCCGCAACCGCACGAGAAGGCGGACTACTTCCGCTGGCTGTTCTTTGCCGCCGGGCCGATGGAACAGGCCGTGATTGGCCGCACGCTGGGCTGGAATGTGCCGGAGGGCAAAGAGGGCACAGCCGGGTTCGGCAGCTATGAACGCGTGATCGTGGCGATCGACGGCCTGCTCTCCACCCGCGACTGGGTCTGCGGCGCGCGCTTCACGATGGCGGATGTCTATGTCGGCAGCCAGATCGATTGGGGTCTCAACTTCGGCTCGATCCCCCCGCTGCCCAGCTTTGCCGCTTATGCCGAACGCATTCGTACACGAGCCGGTTATCAGGCCGCCAAAGCCATCGACCGCGCGCTGATCAAGGCGGCGAAGGGCTAAGCAGCCAGTTCAGCCCCGCTTCCCCGCAATATACGCGTCGATATTCGCCGCCAGCACATCGAGCGGCACGTTCCCGCCCTCGACCACCGCGTTGTCGAACTCTCGCAGGTCATAGGCCTTGCCCAGCGCTGCCATCGCCCGCGCGCGCTGTCGCAGGATCTCGCTCCGGCCGATGAAATAGCCGCAGGCCTGGCCCGGCCAGCTGCAATAGCGCTCCACTTCGCTGGTCACCTCGTCGCGGCCCGAACCGTTGGTGCTGGCGAACCAGTCGATCGCCTGTTCCCGCGTCCATTCGCGCGCGTGCAGCCCGGTATCGACCACCAGACGGCAGGCGCGGAATGCGATGGACTGGAGATAGCCCAGCTTGCCGACGGGATCATCATCATAGGCGCCCAGCTCGTCGCCCAGCGTTTCGGAATAGAGCGCCCAGCCTTCCGAATAGGCGTTGAACTG
>JAIXYF010000132.1 GCA_027490345.1 Novosphingobium sp. | reverse complement strand
GCCAGCAAGCAGCACAGCCGGCCAAGGATAGCGTGAGCGTGAGCGTGGGCGCGACCTATACTGACGGCCACTATGGCCAGACGCAGCGCACCGAAGTGACCTCCATCCCCGTCTCGGTCAAATATACCCGCTCGCGCTTCAGCGTGCGGTTGACCTCGTCTTATGTCTCCCTGCGCGGCCCCGGCACGCTGCTGGATGGCACTGGCAGCGGCGCCTCGGGAAGCGGCAGCAGCGGCAGTGGCAGCAGCGGCAGCGGCAGCGGCATCACGGTCGATCCCGAATTCGATGATGATCTCGATGATAACGACGTTGACGATGATGACGACGACGGCGTGGGCGGCGGATCGGATGACAATTCCGGCGGCGATGACGATGGCGCAGGTGGTGGTTCGGACGACGATGACGACGACGACGATGACGACGATACAGGGTCCGGGACGGGCACGGGATCAGGTTCAGGAACGGGCACGGGAGGGCCGCCGCCAGTCCCTCGCAGCCGCCGCAGCGGCCTTGGCGATACCACTGTCACGCTGGCCTACAGCCTGCCGCTGACCGACAACGTGACCTTCGAGCCGCGCACGCGCGTGAAGCTGCCCACGGCGTCCGCGCGCCGGGGCATCGGCACGGGCCGGGTCGACGTGACGGTTGCGGCCGATCTGGTCGGCAGTTTTGGCAACACCACGGTCTATGCCAGCGCCCGCCGCCGCTTCCTTGGCCGCACACCGCGCTTTACGGTGCGCGATGGCTGGGGCTTCGGCGTCGGCGCAAGCCAGGCTATCGGTTCGGTCTTCACGGTCGGCGCGGATTACGATTGGCTGCAGTCTGCCGCGCCGCGGCGCGGGCCGATCAGCGAGGCAACGTTCTGGGCCAGTGCGCGGCTGAGCCGCAAGGTGCGGCTGCAGGCTTATGTCGGCACCGGCTTCACCGCGCGCAGCGCCGACACGATCGGCGGACTGACCGTGGTGTGGCGGCCTTGATCGCCGGGGCTATTTCCAGCCCTTGGCGATAAGCCCCTGCTCTTGGTCCGTGCCGACCGGATCGGATGCCTTGAGCTGGCGGTAGGCTGCTTCGAGCGGTGCCGGATCGGCACCGCTTGCCACGGCGATGGCGTTTGTGTCTTCCGCAGCAGCGCCTTTTGCGCGCGCTTCGATCGACCAACGCCCGCCTTGTGCGCGGCAGGCCAGCGCCGTCTCGCCGCCATCGCGAAATTCGCGGCACCAGCGCCCATCAGCTGCGCGCACGGTGAGCAGGGGCGTTACTTTGCGCCCATCTGCGAGCTGCGCGGTGCCAAGCGAGGCAGTGCGCTCCAGCGCGCCCGACAGTTCGTCAACCGGGGCTGGGGGCTGAACGGTGAGGAACAGCGCTGCTGCAATGCTCGCAGCGAGTGCCGAGCCTCCGGCCCACCAGCCCAGGCGGGCACTGCGCGGATTGTCGTTGGCAGCAATGGGTGCCACGGTTGGCGCCATCACAGGTAACGAATCCGCCGGCCCCAAACCCAATCGGGCAATCAGCGCATCATCGATCGGACGTTCGGCGGCCTCGAAGGCCTGCGTGATCGTGCGATCGTTGGCCAGCCAGGCTTCGGCTTTCGCGGCAAGCGCGGGATCGCTTTCGATCCGGGCGGCAAAGGCTTCGGTTTCCTCGGGCGAGAGGGCGCCGTCCAGCCAGGCCGCAAGGCGTTCGTCGTCAGCGTTCATCGTGCCGCCTCCTGCCACTTGCGCAGCGAAAGTTCTTCCGCGATGCGCTGCCGGGCGCGGGCGATGCGGCTCATCACCGTGCCGATCTGCACTTCCATGGTCTCGGCCGCCTCGCGGTAGCTCAGGCCTTCGACCACCACGAGCAGGAAGGTGGTGCGCTGGTCCTCGGGCAGAGCCTGCAGCACGGCTTGGGCGGCAGCCAGATCGGACCGTGCCTCGGTGATCTGCCGCCCATCATCGCCGGTCAGTTCCTCGGCATGTTCCAGATCGACGCTGGTGCCGCGCCGCTTCATGCTGCGGCCCCGGTCGATATGAATGTTCTGCGCGATCCGGTACATCCAGCTGTCGAGCCGGGTGTCCTCATCGAACAGGTGCGAGCGCGTAAGGGCGCGTTCGACCGTGGCTTGCATGAGATCGTCTCCATCGTGCGGGCTCCCCGCCAGTCCCTCGCAGAACCGGCGCAGCCGCGGGAGCAGCGCGATGATACGCGGCTGCAATCCGGTTGCTCCAGACCTGTTCGGATCCATTATCCTCCACCACAACGTTGCCAGTTCATGCTTATTCCCACGGTAAACATTGGCCAAGACGAATCCTTGCTGCAAAGATTGCCATTAGGGCGGAATAATGTGCGAATTATGCCGTTGTGGATCAGGAACAGGAGCAGGCAGAGCGCAGCATGAGCATGTGGTGGAAATCGACTGGCACGAAAGCCGCCATGCTTGGCGCGCTCTGGCTGGGCTGCCAGCTGCCGCTGCTGGCGCAGGAGCGTGACGACCACGAGGATCATGAGATACGGGAGCCGCGCGAGGTGCGCGAGGTGCGCGAGGTG
>JAIXYF010000292.1 GCA_027490345.1 Novosphingobium sp. | reverse complement strand
TTTTTGAAACAACCTGAAAACCGCCCGGAAACCGGGCACTTTGAGGGTGTCGCTGGAATCGCCTGAATCGCGCCGCCTGCGAATCACTTTTCAAAAAACCGCAGAAAACCGTCGAATCGCGCTGATTCGCCCTTGATTCGGCATCGTAAGCGAAACCTTAAGCGCATCGAGGTTAGTCCGGTTCGGAGATGAAGGACGATTCCCCCCATGCCCCAGCGCCTGCTTTGCGCACCGGCACGCCGAGCGCTTCCACCGCGCATGCGTATGACGGTCCGCGCGTGTGTGTCATTGTTCCTGCCTACGGGGTCGCACACCTGCTTGGCGAAGCGCTAACTTCGCTGCAGCGGCAAACCTTCAACGCCTGGGAATGCCTTGTCATCGATGATGGCTCCCCCGATGATGTGGCAGGTGCTGTGGCACCGTTTCTTGCCGACCCCCGGATCCGCTTTCTGGCGACGGCCAACCACGGCGTTTCTGCGGCCCGCAATACGGCCATCGCAGAGGCCCGTGCGCCGTTGATAGCTCTGCTCGATGGTGATGACCTGTTCAGGCCAACCTATCTCGCCAAAGTCGTCCCCGTTCTGGAAGCCGATCCGGCCGTTCGTCTTGTCACGTGCAATGCGCAGATCTTCGGCGCCGTCACTCGGCTGCGCAATTGCGTGGAGCGGCCACATGCGCTGCAGGGCGGGCTTGCCGAAGTGCTGGACCGGTCGTTCAACGTCTATATCGGCACCACCTTCCGCCGGGGAGATTACACTGCGGTTGGCGGGTTCGATACGCGCATGGCGCAATCGGAAGATTTCGATCTGTGGGTCCGTCTGATGATGCTGGGCGGCACCGCGCGCTATATGAGTGAAGTGCTGGCCCAATACCGGGTGCGGCCCGGCAGCGCGTCGGCCAATGCCGGGCGCATGCTGCTCGGCAATATTCGCACTTACGAAAAGGCGCGCGCCGCGCTTCCTGCGGACGCACCGGAATTGGCCCTGCTTGATCGGCTGCTGACCGACAGCCGCGCGGCGCTGGCCTTCGAACATGCGATTGACTGCATCATCGATGGGGACACCCGGCGCGGGCTGGCGGAATTGCGCCATGCCCGGGGTCAGGTTGCCGGCTTCACCTGGCGTGCCTCGTTCGCACTCTGGAATCTGTTTCCTGCATTGGCCCGCCCCATGCTGCGCTGGCGCCGCCGTGCCCACACCCGCGGCGGAGCCGAATTGGCACTTCATCCCAGCTTTCTCGAAACTGAGGGATGAACATGGCGCCCCCCTCCCCCGCGATCTCGGTGGCCATGAGCGTCTATAACGGCGCGGCCTTTCTCGTACCCGCCATCGAAAGCGTGCTGGCCCAGACCTTCGCGGATTTCGAGTTCCTCATCCTCGATGATGGTTCAACCGACCACACCCGCGCGATTGCCGAAGGCTTTGCCGCCCGCGACGCTCGCATTCGGGTGGTTTCGCGCGCCAACCGCGGGCTGGTTGCCAGCCTCAACGAGCTATTCGCGCTGGCCCGCGCGCCAATTGTCGCTCGCTTCGATGCCGACGACATCTGCCACGCCGAGCGACTGGCCCGCCAGCACGCGTTCCTAATGGCCCATCCCGGCCACGGCCTCGTCGGCGCCGCCACGCGGTATATCAACAGCGCAGGCCGCCTCGCCGCCAATGCGCCGGTCGTGCGCCCTTGCGATCACGATGGCATTGTCAGCAATCTGGAGGATGGCCCCAATCTCTGCCACAGCGTGGTCATGGTTCGGCGTGATCTGGTCCGCACAGCGGGCGGCTATCGCAGCGCCTATACGCATGCCGAAGATCAGGATCTGTGGCTGCGCCTCAGCCGCATGACCCGGCTGCACAATCTGCCCGAATGCCTGCTCGATTACCGCATCTCGCCGGGGCAGGTCTCATCACGCCACATGATCACGCAGGCGCGCCACTCCGCGATTGCCTGGTTGGCGCACCGCGCGGTGATGGCCGGGGGCACCGATCCCACCGATGGTCTTGCCGCCCTGCCCGAAACCGATGCGCTCGATGCCCTGCTCGGCACCGGCAGCGCGGCCTATGTTCGCCGCCGGGTGGTGGCCCGCGCGCTCTATGCGCCCGAAGCGCTGGCCGCTGAGGGGTGGGACGCGCTGCTTGGCCATATCGCCGATGCCGGTGCAAGCGCTGACTTGTGGCGCGTGGCTGCCCGGATGCTGCGCGCGGGTCGCCCCCTGCAGGCCGCGCGCACGGCGCTGCAACTGGCGCTTCAGCCGGCAAGGTATGCAACAGGGAACGCGGCATGACCCGGGCCGACGCATTGGCCGCCGAAATGGCCGATCAGCCCCCTGCAATGTCGGTGCGCACTGCCGCTGCCTGGGCGCTGATTTCGCAGTATTCCTCGTTTGCCATTCAGTTCGGCGCCAGCATCGTACTGGCGCGCTGGTTCATTTCGCCCGCAGATCTCGGCCTGTTCTCGATCGCTTTTGCCGCCGTCACACTGGTCGCGTTCCTGCAGGACTTCGGCGTGAACCGCTACATCAACGGCGAGCGCGAGCTGACCGCAGAGAAGCTCCAGACCGCGTTCACGATCTCGGTCACGTTCGCGTGGAGCATCGGCCTGCTGGCCATTCTCGCCTCCGGTCCCATCGCGGCGTTCTATCACGATCCCGCGCTGCGTCCGGTCGCGCTCATCATTGCCTGCTCCTATCTTCTGGTGCCGCTGGCCATCGTGCCGCAGGCCACCTGCCAGCGCCGCATGGACTACAAGTCCAATACGATGATCGAAGTTGGCTCATCGATCGCCAATGCCACGGTCGCGATCACGCTCGGGGTCATGGGCTATGGCGGGATTGCGCTGGCGTGGGGCGCGTTTGCCCAGCAGGCGGCGCGCCTCCTCATCAGCCAGTGGCGCACCGGGCTGATGCTGCCCTGGCCGCTGCGCCTTGCCGGGGCCAAGCCAATCCTGCACCTTGGCGGCACAAACAGTGTGCTGGCCACCGCCTACTCGATCACCGGCCGCGCTCCCGAACTGGTCATCGGCCGCCTGATCGATACTGCCGCTGTTGGCCTGTTCGCCCGGGCCTCGGGCCTTGCGCTGCAATTGCGCTTGCTCGTCGCGGGCGCGGTGACGGGCGTGTTCTATCCCGCATTTCGCCGCGTGCGCGATGCTGGCGAGCCGCTCGGGCCGCCATACTTGCGCGTGGTGGCAGCCTACACGGGGGTCACCTGGCCGGCCATGGCAGGGATCGCGGTGCTGGCCCAGCCGATCATTCATCTCCTTTACGGAGAACGCTGGATGGCCGCTGCGCCGCTGCTGGGCTGGGTTGCCCTGTCGCAGCTTTGCTATGTGGCCATCCCGCTGAACGCCGATCTCCCCGTCCTGCTGGGCCGCACGAAAAGCTTGCTGCATCGCACAGTGCTGGAAACGGTCACTTCAGTGCTGCTGCTGGCCATTGCCGCACCGTTCGGCCTTGTCTGGGTCGCGATCTCGCGCTTTGCGCATGGTCTTGTGTTCATCGCGCTCTACGCGCCGCTGCTGCGCGAGATGCTCGGCCTCACCTGGCGCGCCCTTGCCGTGATCTATCTGCGCAGCCTCATGGTTACCCTTGCTGCGGTGGCTCCGGTGCTGATCAGTTATGAAACATGGCACCCCGCAGCAGAAGCCGGGCCGCTGCAGATGCTGACAACATCGGCCCTTGGCGCGTTTTTCTGGCTGATTGCCCTGCGAATCGCGGGCCACCCGCTGTTTGGCGAAATCACTGGACTGCTGGGCGAAATCATCGCGGGTCTGCGCCAGCATCGTGCCCGGGCCTCTGCCACCTGACCGGCGCAACCTGCTGATTTTGCATAGGCAGACCGGCGCGAACGGCGTATGCCTGCGCGCAGGAGAATGACGCCATGGGCATTCTGGCAATCACCGCCACCAGCGCGCTGACGCTGGCCGCAGCTGCACCGCTATCCTCGGCGCCCCTACCCCCGGCAGAAGGCGCGGCAGGCACCGTCGATGTGGTCAAGGCCGCGATCGACCGGCATGACCGGATGACCGTTCCCGTGCGCATCGGCCACGATGGCGGCTCGTCCGGACCGTTCGATTTCCTCGTCGATACCGGCGCCGAACGCACCGTACTGGCGCGCGATATCGCCACGCGCCTGCGCCTGCCCACCTCGGGCCAGGGCCTCCTGATCGGCATTGCCGGCACGCAAAGCGTCGATCTGGTCGAAATCGACGAGATCAACCTCGGCCGCCGCAGCTTCTATGGCCTCACCGCGCCCCTGCTCGAAGGCAGCAATATCGGCGCCGATGGCATCATCGGGCTCGACAGCCTGCAGGACCAGCGCGTCCTCCTCGATTTCGCCAAAAAGCGCATGACCATCGGCGATGCCATGCAACTGGGCGGCGGACGCGGGTTTGAAATCGTCGTGCAGGCCCGCCGCCGTTCGGGTCAGCTGATCATGACCAACGCCGTTATCGACGGCGTGCGCACCGATATCGTGATCGACACTGGCTCCGACACCTCGATCGGCAACCGCGCCTTGCAAAAGGCCCTTGCCCGTCGCAGCAAAGGCGAAACCACCGAGCTTCAGTCCGTTACCGGCCAGATCATCACCGCCGATATCGCGATGGCCCGCACTGTGAAGCTCGGCACAATGACGATGAGCAATGCCATGCTCGTCTTTGCCGACACCCCCGCCTTCGACAAGCTGGAGATGGTGAGGCGCCCCGCGATGTTCATGGGCATGAACCAGCTCAAGCTGTTCCAGCGCGTTGCCATCGATTTTGCGACCCGGCGCATCCTGTTCGATCTTCCGGAAAGCGCGGAAATCCCGATCCGGTTCTGAACACGGCAACGCTTGGGGCTGGCGAAACCCGCCAAACCCCCTATCTGGAGAACCATGCCGCCAGATACCGCCACCAATCCTGATGCCCGCCACGATGGTTGGGGCACGCTGCGCCGCTTCCTGCCTTATCTCTGGCCGCGCGATAACCCGGTGCTGCGGCGGCGGATCATCGGCGCCACGCTGCTGATCCTTGCGGCGAAGGCCACCACCCTCGCCCTCCCTTATGCCTACAAGCGCGCCATCGATGCGATGAGCCTGCCCGGCACCACTCAGGGCACCACTCAGGGCACAGCGGCGGGCGCCGCCAGCGGCGCTTATGCCGTCGCGCTCGCTTTCGTGCTGGCCTATGCGCTCGGCCGCTTCGGCAGTGTCGCGTTCGATAACTTGCGCAATATCGTGTTCGAACGCGTCGGGCAGGATGCCACCCGCGCGCTGGCGGAAGATGTGTTCAGCCGCCTGCACAAGCTCTCGTTGCGCTTCCACCTCGCGCGGCGCACCGGCGAGGTTACCAAAGTGATCGAGCGCGGCACCAAGAGCATCGATGTGATGCTCTATTTCCTGCTGTTCAACATCGCCCCCACAGTGATCGAACTCGCCGCTGTCGCGGTGATCTTTTATATCAGCTTCGGCTGGCCGCTGGTTGCTGCCACGGCGCTGGCCATCGTGCTCTATGCCTGGGTCACGCGCACGATCACCGAATGGCGCAATGCCCTGCGCGAAAAGATGAACCGGCTTGATGGCCAGGCCATGTCACGCGCGGTAGATTCGCTGCTCAACTATGAAACGGTGAAATACTTCGGCGCCGAGTCGCGGGAGGAAGCGCGCTATGCTGCTGCCACGCGCGCCTATGCCGAAGCGGCGGTGAAAAGCGAGAACTCGCTCGGCCTGCTCAACATTGCACAGGCGTTGATCGTCAATCTGCTCATGGCAGGTGCCATGGCCTACACCGTGTGGGGCTGGTCGCAAGGCAAGCTCACGGTAGGCGATGTCGTGTTCGTCAACACCTACCTCACCCAGCTGTTCCGCCCGCTCGATATGCTCGGCATGGTCTATCGCACCATCCGCCAAGGTCTGATCGATATGGCCGCGATGTTCCGACTGATGGACGAGCCGCAGGAAGTGGCCGATGCCCCCGGCGCGCCTGCGCTGCTTGTTCGCAAGCCTGCCGTGGTGTTCGATGATGTGCAGTTCGGCTATGATCCCGATCGTACGATCCTCCACGGCCTCAGCCTCGAAATTCCCGCAGGCAGCAAGGTCGCCATTGTCGGCCCTTCGGGCGCGGGCAAATCGACCATCGCGCGCCTGCTGTTCCGTTTCTATGATCCGCAGGCCGGGCGCATCCTGATCGACGGACAGGACATTGCCGCCGTCACGCAAAAATCGCTGCGCGCCGTGCTCGGCATTGTCCCGCAAGATTCGGTGCTGTTCAACGATACTATTGGCTACAACATCGCCTATGGCCGCGACGGCGCTGGCCCCGTCGATGTCGAAGCCGCCGCCCGTGCTGCCGCGCTCCTGCCGCTGATCGAACGCCTGCCCAAGGGCTTCGATACCGAAGTCGGCGAACGCGGGCTCAAGCTTTCGGGCGGCGAAAAGCAGCGCGTGGCGATTGCGCGCACCTTGGTGAAGAACCCGCCCATAGTCCTGTTCGACGAGGCGACCAGCGCGCTCGATACGCGCACCGAGCAGGATATCCTCGCCACCATGCGCGGCCTTGCCGAGCAGCGCACGACGATCTCGATCGCGCACCGCCTGTCCACGATCGCGGATTCCGACCGGATCTTCGTGCTCGATCAGGGGCGGCTCGTCGAAAGCGGCAGCCATCCCGAACTGCTGCGCCGCGATGGTCTTTATGCTGAAATGTGGGCGCGGCAGGCCGCCGAACAGGCCGATCTCAGCGA
>JAIXYF010000354.1 GCA_027490345.1 Novosphingobium sp. | reverse complement strand
GGCGGCGTTTCCAGCGCGGTCAGGAGCCGGGGATAGGCCGCATCATCATGAAACAGGTAAGCCCCGCCCGCCGCGTGAAGCCGGGCAATCTCGGCCTCGATCCGCTCGGCCGGAACCGGACGATAGCGCGCCCCTCCCCGCGCGGCGAGTTCAGGCAGGGCATCGAGCGCGGCGGCGGCATGGCCGAAACGGCGCAGGAGCTGAAAATAGCTTACCGGGCCGATCCCTGGCGAACGCAGCAGGCGGATGCGGGCGAAGACGTCGGCCGGCGGAGGGGTCATCCCTTCTGGCCGATCCGGGGCTCGGTCCCGGCAAGCAAGCGGGCGATATTGGCGCGGTGCAGCCAGAACACCAGCAGCGTGATGGCAGCAAGGACCGGGGCATAGGCCCCATACCCGCTGGCCCATGCCGCCAGCGGCGCGGCTAGAACCGCGCACAGGCCGCCGAGCGAGGAAATACGCGTCAGCCCCAGCACACCCAGCCACACGGCGGCATAAGCAAGCCCGATCGGCCAGGCAAGGGCGAGCGCGACGCCCATGGTGGTGGCCACACCCTTCCCGCCGTTAAAGCGCAGCCAGACGGGAAAGCAGTGGCCAATCACGGCGGCCAGTGCGGCCAGCGCTTCGCTGCCCGGCAACAGGCTGCGGGCCAGCAGCACGGCCGCCGCCCCTTTGGCCAGATCGAGCAGCAGAGTCGCCGCCGCCAGCCCCTTGCGACCGGTTCGCAGCACATTGGTGGCGCCAATGTTGCCCGAACCGATGGCGCGCAGATCGCCTGCACCGGTAAACCGCGTCAAAAGAAGGCCAAAGGGGACCGATCCGAGCAGGTAGGCCGCAGCAAGAACGGCGGCAGAAGAAGCTGTAACATGGCTCATGACTCAGCCATAACCGCCGCCGCACACAAAGGGGAGAGGCTTGGCTTTCCTTTTTGCCGCCGTTCCCGATAGAAGGGCGGGGATGACCACCAAGCCTGCACCGATGGATCCTGCTGCCCCGATCCTGCTGTTCGATTCCGGCGTGGGCGGGCTATCAGTGCTGGCCAAAGTGCGCACAGTGCTGCCGCAGGCGCCGGTGATGTATGTTTCAGACAACGCCGGCCTGCCTTATGGCACCAAGACCGAGGCACAGATCGCAGCGCGGGTTTCGGGGCTGCTGGGGCGGCTGACGGAACGCTTTCGCCCACGCCTTGTCTGCATTGCCTGCAACACTGCCAGCACGATTGCGCTCGCCTCGGTGCGCGAGGTGCTGGAAGTGCCCATCGTCGGCACGGTACCCGCGATCAAGCCCGCCGCGGCGATGACGCAGACCGGCGTGATCGGCCTGCTCGGCACTGCAGCGACGATCCGGCAAGGCTATGTCGACCGGCTGGAGGCGGAGTTTGCTGCCGGCAAGCGCCTGCTGCGCCACGGCGCGGGCGAACTGGTGGCAGCGGCAGAGGCGAAGCTGCGCGGCAAGCCAGTGGACCCGGCGGTGTTTGGACGCGCGACGGCCGCGCTGCGTGCTATGCCAGAAGGCGAAAAGATCGACACTTTGGTGCTGGCCTGCACGCATTTTCCGCTGCTGGAAGACGAACTGGCAGCCGCCTTCGGACCGGGAGTGCGGTTTGTCGATGGATCGGACGGGATTGCGCGGCGGATTGCGTTCCTGACACAGGGACAGACCTGGGCCCGCGGCGCAGCAGGCGATCCGGCGCTGTTTACGCGCGATGACCCGGCAGACGCGGACCTCATGCCCGCGCTCGCGTCTCATGGCCTGACACGGCGGCTGGTCTTCTGACCGGAACGGGGATAACGAATCAGACCATGTTCACCCGGATTGCTCTGCTGCTCATCGTGCTCGTTGCAGTCCCCTATTACTGGCTGTTCATGGATCCGGGGCCGACAGCGGTGCCGCCGAGGCCCATCGACATCGCGCAGCTGCGCTTCCTGGCCGAGAGCATGAATGGGCCGCGCCCCGTGGCCATCGAATATGCAGCGGTGGCGACCGACACCAAGCCAGGCATTCTGCTTGTGGCTGGCGGCGGCCTGCGCAGCGAGAAAACGGCGGTTCTGGGCTGGCGCCTGATCACGCCCGGCGGCGATACGATCATCAACTCCGGCCTGACCGAAGAGCAAGCGCGCGCCGCCGGATATGACAGCTACCATGGCGCCGTGCAGGCAACGATCGCGGGGTGGATGCGTTCTGCCCGCCGGATTATCTTCACCAGCGAGGACATCGACCACGTTGGCGGGCTGGTGCGCGACATGCCGCACAGCTCCGCCTCGGCCAAAAAGGTCCTCGCCAATGCCGAGCAATCGGCCGCGATCCGCGCGCTGGCGCCGGTGTTTGCAGAAAAGCTGGCACCGCCCGTGCCCGCGCTTTCGGGGCCTTCGCAATATGGAGCGCTGGCGCCGGGCATAGCAGCCTTGCGCGCACCGGGGCATCTGCCGGGCACGCAGATGATCTATGTCCGCCTGCAAGACGGGCGCGAGTATCTGTTTGCGGGCGATTGCGCGCCCATGCGCCGCAATGTCGACTTGCAGGTTCCGCGCTCGCGCTTTGTGGCTGAATGGCAAGGCCGCGAGGACCGCGCCGCATCCCTTGGCTGGATCAAAGGGCTGGCGCAGCTCAAGGCAAGCGAGCCTAGCCTGACGATCGTCTATGGCCACGATCTTGGCTGGCTGCAGGACCCTGTCAACGGGCCGCGCTTCCCGGTGGGCGCGGCCTCGGCAATGGTGGCCAGCCCTGCCACCGCCGCGCGGTGATGGCCCTTTGCGCCAGCGCAGGATATGACCCAAATGCCGCTGGCAAAGCGCGGGCAAGCGGCGTACAGCGCAGCCCGTTTCGACAAGCCGCACGGTATGCGTGAGGACTGGTCCACAATCAGGTCCATAGGGAGCCGCGGGTGAATTACGATCAGGTTTTCGATTCCGCGATCGAGCGTCTGCATACGGAAGGCCGTTACCGCGTCTTTATCGATATTTTGCGCAACAAGGGCGCCTATCCCAACGCGCGCTGCTTTGCCGGGCACAACGGCCCCAAGCCGATCACGGTGTGGTGTTCCAACGATTATCTCGCGATGGGCCAGCACCCCAAGGTTATTGGCGCCATGGAAGAAGCGCTGCACGATGTCGGCGCGGGTTCGGGCGGCACGCGCAACATTGGCGGCAACACGCACTACCACGTCGATCTGGAAGCCGAACTGGCCGATCTCCACGGCAAGGACGGCGCGCTGCTGTTCACCTCCGGCTATGTCTCGAACGATGCCACGCTCTCCACGCTGGCCAAGATCCTGCCGGGCTGCGTGATTTTTTCCGACGAGCTCAATCACGCCAGCATGATCGCGGGCATCCGCAATTCGGGCGCGGACAAGAAGGTGTGGCGCCACAACGACGTGGCGCATCTCGAAGAACTGCTGGCCGAAACCGATCCGGCGCTGCCCAAGCTGATCGCGTTTGAAAGCGTCTATTCGATGGACGGCGACGTCGCCCCGATCCACGCGATCTGCGATCTTGCCGAAAAGTACAACGCCCTCACCTACATCGACGAAGTCCACGCGGTCGGCATGTATGGCGCGCGCGGCGGCGGCATTTCGGAACGCGATGAAGCCGCGCACCGGATCGACATCATCGAAGGCACGCTAGGCAAGGCGTTTGGCGTGATGGGCGGCTACATCGCCTCGGACGCGCGGGTGATCGATGTGATCCGCAGCTATGCCCCGGGCTTCATCTTCACCACCTCGCTTTCGCCGGTGCTGGCAGCAGGCGTGCTGGCTGCCGTGCGCCATCTCAAGGCCTCCAGCGTGGAGCGCGAAGGCCAGCAAGCAGCAGCCGCGTTCCTGAAGCAGGCCTTTGCCGATGCCGGGTTGCCGGTCATGCCATCAACCACCCATATCGTGCCGCTGATGGTGGGCGATCCGGTGCGCGCCAAGAAGGTAAGCGATATTCTGCTGGCCGAATACGGTGTCTATGTGCAGCCGATCAACTATCCCACCGTGCCGCGCGGCACCGAGCGGCTGCGTTTCACCCCCGGACCGGCGCACACCGAAGCCATGATGCGCGAGCTGACCGGGGCTTTGGTAGAGATCTGGGCACGGCTTGATCTGGAGATGCGCAAGGCAGCCTGAGCGCCGCGCATCACTTGCACGCATCACTTGCCCGCATCACTTGCATTCTGGGGCCGCTTCTTGCACCGCCCGGCGTCTGCCGTGGCCAGCCAGCGCGCGGCCTTGGCAACATTTCCCTTTTGTCACAAATCGTTGCTGTCTGCGGCAGTGGTGAACCGCCGTTGCTTGGCGGCACCACTTGCCTTACCTCTTATGCCATCGTCTTTTCAAAGACTTGCATAGCCAGCCCATCCAAGCCAATCGTGGGCGACCTGCTTGGGGGGAAATCATGTTGCTCAATCGCTCGCCGCGCACCGCGCTGAATCTTGCTGTATCGACCTTGGCGCTGACAGCCGCCCTGACCGCCGCGCTGCCAGAAATGGCCCGCGCGCAGGCGCAGGCGCAACCTGAGGCCGAGGCCCCGGCGGCTGACGCGGCGACGATCGTAGTGACGGGCACCCGCCTGCGCCGCCCCGATTACCAGACAGCCAATCCCACCCTCTCGTTCGGCAAGGATCTGCTCGAAAAGCAGGGCGTCACCAACGTGACGACCTTCCTGACCACTGCGTTGCCCGCGCTGGTCGGCTCATCAACCTCGCGCGATAACTCGGGCGACCGGTCAGGCATCGGCTATACCGGGCTCAACTTGCTCAATTTGCGCAATCTGGGCGTGGAGCGGACACTGGTGCTGATCAACGGGCGGCGGCAGGTGGCCGGCGTGGAAGGTTCGCAAGCGGTCGACATCAACACGATTCCGGTGAGCCTGATCGAGCGCGTCGACGTGCTGACTGGCGGCGCCTCGGCCATCTATGGTGCGGACGGCGTGACCGGTGTGGTCAATTTCGTGCTCAAGCAGAATTTCGAAGGCGTGAGCGCACAAGCGCAGGCCGGGATCAGCAAATATGGCGATGCCGGTGATCGCTTTGCATCGCTGACAGCGGGCAAGAACTTTGCCGGAGGGCGCGGCAACGTGACTCTGGCCTACGAATTTGGCGATAGCGACCGGCTGCAGACCCGTGACCGGCGCCGCTTCACCGGCTCGCGCGCGGTGGGCTTTTACCGCAATCCCAACTACGTGCCCGGCACTCCCGGCGTCTATAGCCGCATCCCGCTCAGCGATGTGCGCTATGAATGGTCCTCTCGCCAGGGCGCGGTGGACGTAACATTCGACGGCGTTCCCGATTTTCGCGGCGACGGCAAGCCCTACAACCTTGGCACCTCGCTCCCCGGGGGCTTTTCACGCGGTAGCGACGACACGCTAGTGGCCGACTATGGCAACGACCTGCTGCCGGCGATCACCCGCCATGTGGTGAACCTCAACACGCATTTCGAAGTATCGAGCGCGCTCAAGCTGTTTGCCGAAGGCAAGATTGCGCTGACCAAGTCCTATTCGCTGGGACAGCCGACCTTCGATTACTATCTCTTCGTGCCGCAAGATAACCCCTATATCCCGTCGGCCATCCGCGCGGCGATCGATCCCGGGCTCGGCGGCGTGCTGGTGACGCGGGACAACTTCGATCTGGGCCAGCGCGGCGAGAATATCCGGCGCGAGACGATCCGTTCCGTGATCGGGGCTGAAGGCGACCTGTCGCCTTCGCTGCATTACGAAGTGTCCTACGTCTATGGCCGCACGTCGGTGACCAACCGCTTTGTCAACGATCGCTATACGGATCGCTTCAACGCCGCGCTTGATGCCGTGCGCGATCCGGCAACGGGGCAGGTCACATGCCGGGTCAATCTTGATCCCGCAGCAGCCCCGGCCATCACCTTCCGTCCGGGCGAGTGCCGCCCGATCAATCTGTTCGGCGAAGGCATGAGCGATGCGGCCGGAGTCGATTTTGTCCGGGCCAACACCACCCAGCGCTCCCGCATCACGCAGCACGTGGTGAACGCCTCGCTCTCGGGCGATACGCGCGGGTTCTTTTCGCTGCCCGGCGGGCCCGTGGGCTTCGTGATAGGCGGTGAGTATCGCCGCGAAAGCTCGCGCTTCGTGCCCGATGTGCTGGAGCAGCGCGGGCTCACCTTCTCCAACAAGCTGGGGATCAGCCGGGGCCGGTTCACCGTGAAGGAAGTGTTCGGCGAGCTTGATCTGCCGCTGCTCAAAGATGTGCCGCTGGCGCACGTGCTCGATGTGAGCGGCGCGGTGCGCTATGCCGATTATTCCTCGATCGGCGGCGCGACGACCTGGAAGATCGATGCGACCTGGGCGCCGGTGCGCGATATCCGCTTCCGGGGCACGCTTTCGCAGGCGGTCCGCGCCCCCAACATCGGTGAACTGTTCGGCGCGTCCTCGCAGACGTTCACGTTCTTCGATGATCCGTGCCTGCCTTCCAACCAGAGCCTGGGCAAATCGACTCGCCCGGCCAACTGCCTGGCGGTGCTGACAGCAGCCGGGCTGACCCCGGCACAGATTGCTGCCTTCGAAGATACGCGCTCGGTCAATATTTCGGGCACGACCGGTGGCAATCCCGCTCTGCAGCCGGAAAAGGCGCGCAGCTGGACAGCCGGGGTCGTGCTGCAACCCAGCTTCGTGCGCGGCCTCGCCATCGCGGTCGACTGGTACGACATCAGGCTGAAGCAGGCGATCAACACGGTGGATGCGCAGCGGCTGGCCGAACTGTGCGTCGATCAGGCCACGCTCGACAACCCGTTCTGCGGCGCCATTGTGCGCGAGCCCGGCACCGGCCTGATCGTGGACTATACGGTGCAGCCGCAGAACGTGGCGGAGTTTCGTACAGCGGGTCTGGAAGTGAACCTCAACTACGCCTTCTCGCTCCGCAAGATCGGTGATTTCAATCTCAAATTGGTCGGCAACTATCTGAACAAGCTGACATTTGTCGATTCGCCGGGAGCCGCACCGCGCAGCACGCTGGGTGAAACATTCCAGCCCAAGTATCAGGCCTTTGCCAATCTGAGCTATCAGACTGGCCCGTTCGGCTTCAACTACAGCATTTCGTGGTGGGACAAGACCCTGCGCTATTCGGCCGATCGGCTGGCCGGGAACCCGACATATGTCGACCCGCGCTATGCCCGGTACAAGCAGCGCTGGGTGCACAACACGTCGGCCAGCTTTGCTGTCAGCAAGCGCGGCGAGTTCTTCGCCGGCATCAACAACCTGTTCAACCAGCAGCCCGATCTTGGCTCGAACACTTATCCGACCGAAACGGGGGGAACCTCGTTCTACGCAGGCTTCCGCGCGAAGCTCTGACCATCCTTCCGGGAGCAGCCTTGCGCGCTGCTCCCGGGCACAGATGGCGGACATTGAAAGGCCCCGCAATTGCTTGCGGGGCCTTTCGTTTGCGACCCGGTTGGCCCGGTACGATATTCATAGTCTGCCAAAGCGGCGTGCTTAGCGCAGCGACACCACGTTGTCGGTCACGCGCGGATCGCGGCGATCCCCGCGATATTGGCTGGCCATCGGCTCGTCCGACACTTCGAACACGTCGGTTGCGCCAAAGCCGTTGAAGGCGGTCTTCATCGCTGCACCATAAGCGCCGAGCATGCCGATCTCGATCAAATCGCCGGCTTTGATGTCCGCCGGAAGCGCGAAGGGCCCTTCCATGCGGTCCATGTCATCGCAAGTCGGACCCCAAAAGCTGTAGTCTTCGGTTTCGGTCTCGCCGTCCTCGTTTGCCGCGCTTTCGCGAAGCAGGCGGACGGGGAAGCGCCAGCCCACGTGCGCGGCATCGAACAGCGCGCCATAGGCGCCGTCGTTGATATAAAGCTCGCTGCCGCGGCGGCGTTCCACGCGCACGATCATCGAATTGTATTCTGCGCACAGAGCACGGCCCGGCTCGCACCACAATTCTGCCGAATAAGACACCGGCAGCGATTCATACGTGCGGTCGATCACGCCGAAGTAATCCTCAAGCGGGGGCGGTTCCATGCCGGGGTAGATCGACGGGAAGCCGCCGCCGACATCGATGATATCGACCGTAACCGAGGCATCGACAATCGCTGCACGGACACGCTCCAGCGCCTGCACATAAGCATGCGGGCTCATCGACTGGCTGCCGACGTGGAAGCACACGCCCAGCGAATCAGCGACCTGGCGCGTGGCTTGAAGAAGTTCTGCTGCACCAGTGAGATCACAGCCAAACTTCGAGGCAAGGCTGAGCTCCGAATACTCGGACGAGACGCGCAGACGCACGCACAGCGTCAGATCTTCGGGCAGCACGCCAGCATTGGCCGCCGTGGTGGCATCGCGGATCTTCTCCAGCTCCTCGATCGAATCGAGGCTGAAGACGCGAACCCCATGGTCCCGATAAGCTTCGATGATCGCGCTCGGCGTCTTGACCGGGTGCATGAAGCAAAGCGTTGCATCGGGAAGCGCCGCGCGGGCCATGCGCACTTCGGCAACCGAGGCCACGTCATAATGCGTGATCCCGGCGTCCCACAGCACGCGGAGCAATTCCGGCGAAGGGTTGGCCTTTACCGCATAGAGCGAGCGCCCCGGAAACTTCTCAACGAAGAAACGGGCAGCGCGCGCCGCAGCGTGCGGACGGTTCAAAATGGCGGGTTGGTCAGGCGCGAAGGCGCCCGCTACAGCCAATGCGTCAGGATGGATGTGCAACTCAAGGGACCCCCAAACGGAAAATTACGACAAAGCTGCCTTGCGGTTTGGAAGTCCCCATGGGGCAGCGAGGGGCGTAATAGCCCCCCGCCCCTGAACATCAAGTGAAAAAAGGGGTAGCTCATGATGTAGTCACAAATATGAAACATAATCAGCAGGAACGCACAAAACCTAGGGATTCAAGGTATCTGCCAGCGCGCGCCAGGCAGGCAGCGAGTGCGGATCGTTCGCGCCATTCGCGGCTGTAGGATGCGAGGCGAATCGCGCCACGACCATTTCGGCCACCGGATCGATCCACAGCGTCTGCCCATGAATGCCGCGCGCGCTGAAGCAGCCGTGGTTATCGTGGGCATGCCACCATTGGCTGCCATAGCTCCACCCCGAAAGCAGCGGATAGGCCGCCGTGTGGAAGCGGGTGGGATCGCCGCCCTTCCGGATGCGCTCGACGTCTGCTGCCGGGATCACGCCCAGACCGCCAAGCCGCATCGCTTCGCCAAATCGGGCCAGATCCTCAAGCCGCAGATTGAGGCCGCCCCCGGCAAAGGGCGAACCGATCTCGTCCACGATCATGTCGGCATCGCCCAGCATGCCCAGCGGCTGCCACAGGCGCTCTGAAAGAACCCGGGTGAAAGGTTTGCCTTCCACGCGCGTGATCAGCCAGGCCAGCACATCGGTGTTGGGCGTGCGATAGACGAACTGTTCGCCGTGCGTGCCAGCGCCTGAGACCGTGGTGAGATAGTCCCACAGGTTGTGCGGGCCGGTATAGCTGGCGGGCCGAGGCGTGAGGCCGAGCGCAGCGCTATAGGCCCCGATCCCGGAATTGGGGTTGCCATATTCCTCGGAGAAATCGAGCGCGGTGGTCATATGCAAGACCTGCCCGATGGCGACGCTGCCAAAGCCGCTGGGGGCCAATTCGGGCAGGACGCTGGTGAGGGGCGCGGCCAGATCGATCCGCCCTTCCCCCACCAGCATCTGCACCAGCGTGCCGACGAAGCTCTTCGTGACCGAGAAGGCGATGTGGCGGGTTTCGGGGCCAGTCACGCCGAACCACTTTTCGAACACGACGGCGCCCTTGTGAAGCACCAGAATGCCGTCCGTAAAGGCGCTTAGCAGCGATTCCTCGAACGTGGTTTCGGCCGCAGCGCCCAGCGGGGTGAAGCGAACGCTACCCAGATCATCCCGCAGCGCGCGGGGAAACGGTGTGCCTAGCCCGCCTGCAGCGACGCGCGCAGTGGGGCAGAAGCTGCGCATATTCGAATAGGACCAGCGGATCATGGGGAAGCGCATGTGATCCGCGCGGGCGGCCAGAATGCGCTTTTCGGGCGGCGGCGGTGCGCCAACCATCCATCCCATCTTCACCGGGTCGCTTGTCACGCCATCAAGAACTTCGCCTGCCATTCGCTCTCTCCGCTTTCTCGTTTGCGGAGACGATGCCTTACGAAACGCGATCCCGGAAGGCCTCCCACGAAAAACGCTTCACGCATTCGAGCGTATCGCTCTCGCTGTCCCACAGCCAGATCGAGGGGAGCGGCACGCCGTTGAAGGTCGTGGTCTTGACCATCGAATAATGCGCCTGATCCAGGAACGCGAAGCGCGCGCCCGGCTCAGCCAGACCCGGTTTGCGGTAATCGCCGATCACGTCACCCGCAAGGCACGAGGGACCGCCGAGACGGACCGGCATATCGCCTTCTCCGTCCTCGTATTCGTCAATCGGCAGTTCGCCGAGCATGGCGGGGCGATAGGGCGCCTCGATCACATCCGGCATGTGGCACGTGGCGGAGATATCGGTGATCCCGAGCTTCATGCCGTTCCAGTGCGTATCGAGCACGGTGCCGACGAGGATGCCCGCATCGAGCGCGATGGCTTCGCCGGGTTCAAGGTAGATCTCGCAGCCGGTTTCCGCTTTAACCTCTTGCAGGAAAGCGACAAGTTCGTCCCGCTGGTAGTCGGCCCGGGTGATATGATGGCCGCCGCCGAAGTTGAGCCATTCCAGCTGGCCGAAGTAAGGGGCGATATAGGGCTTCAGCGCGGCCCAGGTGCGCTGAAGCGGTTCGAGATCCTGCTCGCACAAGGTGTGGAAATGCAGGCCGTTCACGCCTTCAAGGTGTTCCGGGCGAAGCTGATCGACCGGAAAGCCAAGGCGCGAATGCGGCGCGCACGGATCATAGCGCGGCACTTCACCTGTCGCGTGCAAGGGATTGACCCGCAGCCCAATATCAAATGGCTCACCCGCTGCACGCGCGGCTGCGATTTCTGGAGCGAAGCGGGCGTGCTGGCCGGGCGTGTTGAAGATCACATGGTCCGAATGCTGCAGGATTTCAGGCAGATCCTCCGCCTTGTAGGCCGCACAATACGTCGCGATCTCGCCCGCATAGTGATCGGCAGCAAGGCGCGCTTCCCACAGGCCCGACGTGCACACGCCGTCGAGGTATTCCCCGATGACCGGCGCGACTTTCCACATCGAGAACGCCTTCATCGCCGCCAGCACCCTGATCCCGGCCCGATCGCGCACATCGGCCAGAATGCTGAGATTTTGCCTGAGGCGGGCGGCATCGACCACGAACGCGGGGCTATCGACGCGCGTCAGGTCGAAATGGGCAAAGGCGCCCGGATCACCGGCTCTTGTTTCCACGTATGCTCTCCTCGCCTCACCCTTTCGGGTGGGGCTGCATTCAGAACGTCAGCGGCCCTTCAAGCTCTTTCACCTGCCAGGGCAGGCCGTGCTTGTTCAGCATGTCCATATAGGGATCGGGATCGAATTGTTCGATATTGAACACGCCCGCACCGCCCCACGTGCCCGTCACCAGCATGGCCGCGCCGATCATCGCGGGAACACCTGTGGTGTAACTGATCGCCTGGTTGCCGGTTTCGGCATAGGCTTCTTCGTGGTCGCAGATGTTGTAGATGTAGAAGGTCTTTTCCGCCCCGTCCTTCAGGCCAGTGGCGATATCGCCGATATTGGTTTTGCCCTTGGTCAGCGCGCCAAGGCTGGCAGGTTCGGGCAGCACGGCCTTGAGGAACTGGAGCGGCACGATTTCCTTGCCCTCATACATCACCGGATCGATCCGGGTCATGCCCACGTTCTGCAGCACGGTGAGGTGCGTGATATAGGCATCGCCGAAGGTCATCCAGAAGCGGATGCGCTCGATCTCGGGCAAGTGATGCGCAAGGCTTTCGAGCTCCTCGTGGTACATGAGGTACATGTTCTTCGGGCCAACGGCTTCGAAATCGAACGTCTGGCGCACGGTGAGCGCAGGCGTTTCCACCCAATCACCGTTTTCCCAGCGCCGCGCCGGAGCGGTGATCTCGCGGATATTGATTTCCGGGTTGAAATTGGTGGCGAAGGGCTGGCCATGATCGCCGCCGTTACAATCGAGGATATCGAGCGTGCGGATCGTATCGAGCTTGTGCTTCTTGAGCCAGGTGGCGAACACGGACGTCACGCCCGGATCGAAGCCGGAGCCCAGCAGCGCCGTCAGCCCGGCTTCCTTGAACCGCTCCTGATAGGCCCACTGCCACTTGTATTCGAACTTGGCCTCGTCGATCGGCTCATAGTTTGCGGTGTCCATGTAGTTGACCCCGGCGGCGAGGCAGGCCTCCATGATATTGAGGTCCTGATAGGGCAGCGCGAGGTTGACGACGAGCGCGGGCTTGAGCTGGTTCAGCAGCGCCGTGGTCGCAGCCACGTCATCGGCATCAAGCTGATAGGTCGCGACATCGCGGCC
>JAIXYF010000046.1 GCA_027490345.1 Novosphingobium sp. | reverse complement strand
TCTTCCAGCTTCTGCACCGTGGCCGCCTGCACAGGGGCATCCACCCAGTTGCCGCCTTGGTTGGTCTGCCGGCTGGCTGCAATGCGCAGCGCGTCGGCGCGCAGATCCTGATCGAGGATCGACACGGTCAGCTTCATGCGCTCACCGGGATTGCGGGGGTTGGCGTACCAGTCGGTCACCACCACGCCGCCGTTGCTGTCGGTCTGCACCAGCGGCATGAATGAAAGCGTCTCCAGCGTTGCGCGCCAGAGATAGGCGTTCACGCCAATCGTCGTCACCTTGCTGGCGGCCATATCCAGTTTCGGGCGCGGCTTCTGCCCGCATCCCGCCACAAGCCCGGTTGCGGCGATGACAAGCAGGCCGGATGCGATGCCTCGGGCGAAGGTGGCGGAAAAGCTGGGGCGTGTGGTCACTTGCGTCCTGTCCATGAAACTCGCACCGTTGGCGCGCTATAATCGTTGCGCTCTATCACCCCCGCGCCGCGCGCCGCAAGCGCAATGCAGACGGCGGGGGCGGCGGGATTTCCGCCCAAGTGGCCTCCGCGCAGTCCGGCTGTGCGGCGGGGCTGCGCGGGATCGGGCCTTTGCGGGATCGGACCAGTGCGGGATAGTGCCTGTGGGCTGTATGCAACAGGTTTGCCGGTCGCGCTGGGGAAACAGTCGGAAAATCGTTGTGCGACTGGAAATTATCTTCACGGCACCGTATGTCCCACTTACAGAGTTCAGAGGAAGGATTCGCAGGAGGACAGAGATGTTCCCGGATCCATAACGAGAAGGTTCGTGCAGGCCATGAGCGGCAAGGCAGTCAAGGGAGCAAAAACGCGCGGAACGGTCCGTGCGCGCGTGCTGCCTTTGCTGGGCTGCGCATTGCTGGGCATGGTTGCAGCCCCCGCGCTCGCCACTGCTCTCACCGGCGGATTGGCCTCGGCTCCTGTCAGTCTTTCTGCGCGCGGCGGCATCGGCTCGTTTACTCCGGCGTCGGTTGATCCCAAGCTGGTGTCCCAGATCGCGGCGCAGATCCACGGGCGGGCTTCGGGCAATGCCCGGCTGTTCCGCTTCACGCCTGCCGGGATGGACAATCGCCCTGATCGCGCTGTGACGGTCGCCGTTCGAGTGAATGAAAGCGGCGCTCAGGATCTTGTGGTGCGGTCCGCGCTGCCTGCGGGTGCAAACGCTCCGGGCGTTGTGCCGGTCCGGATCGCTCCGATGGTCTACAACCTCGGGCTGGCTCGCGGGTATGAAAGCTTTGCGGCAACCCCCGGCGTTTCGCGTGAGGCAGCGCGGCTTGAAATCCAGCGTCTCGAAATGCCGGATCTTCGCGCGATTGGTCGCAAGGATGCTGGCTCTGCGGCGACCGCACCAGCACGGCTTGCGCCGCGCATCGAGCTTGACACGCGCGAACGGCTGGGCCGTGCCCCCCGCACCTTCGAAGGGCAGGGCGATTATCAGGTCGATTTGGGTGGTAGCTACCGGCTGACCCGTAACCTGGATGTGACGGCGGGCATCCGCTACTCGCCCGAGCGTGATCGGCTGCGGCCCCTGACCGATGGCAAGAAGGATAGCCAGGCGGTCTATGTCGGAACCCAGTTCCGCTTCTAAAGCCTTTACCCTATCGAAGCCCCGACCTTGTCGAAGCCCCGACCTTGTCGAAGCATTGCGCCGCCTTGTAAAGGCGACCTAAGCGCTTGTCCGCTGCGGGCCTTCCCGGTAGGCTTTTGCGGAACCAGTCGAACAGGGAGATGGCTATGACTACGACGCGCGTTGCTGTGGTGACCGGGGGCACCCGTGGCATTGGTGAAGCCATTTCTCTTGCATTGCAGGCTCAGGGCCGCACGGTTGTCGCCAACTATGCCGGCAACGAAGAAAAGGCCCGCGCCTTCACCGAACGCACCGGGATCAAGGCCTACCGCTTCGACGTGGGCGATCATGCGGCGACCATTGAAATGTGCGCGCAGATCGCCGCTGAAGTCGGACCCATCGATATCGTCGTCAACAACGCGGGCATCACGCGCGACGGCGTGCTGCACAAGATGAGCTTCGACGACTGGAACGAGGTGATGCGCATCAACCTTGGCGGCTGCTTCAACATGGCCAAGGCCACTTTCCCCGGCATGCGCGAGCGCGGCTGGGGCCGCATTGTCAACATCGGCTCGATCAACGGGCAGGCGGGCCAGTACGGCCAAGTCAACTATGCCGCTGCCAAGTCCGGCATCCATGGCTTCACCAAGGCGCTGGCGCAGGAAGGCGCGAAATACGGCGTGACTGTGAATGCCATCGCACCGGGCTATATCGATACCGACATGGTCGCCGCTGTGCCCGCGCCGGTGCTGGAAAAGATCGTCGCCAAGATCCCGGTCGGCCGCCTCGGCCAAGCAGACGAGATCGCGCGCGGCGTGGCCTTCCTCACCTCGGAGGATGGCGCTTTTGTCACTGGCTCGACGATGAGCATCAACGGCGGCCAGCATATGTATTGAACCGGTTGCCCCCCCGCCCGGTGTGGGCGGGGCGGTCTGTCAGGGGTTAGTCAATGGCTATCCCGGCGACCTTCCAGCTGCCGTCCTCCGCTGCCAGCTGGACCGTCTCGGTCACGAAGCCTTTCGTGCTGTAGCGGGCCTTGAAGTGGATCGTCCAAAAGCCATTCGGCGGCGCAGCGGTGAAATCGGTTATCGCCGGTCCGCGCGACATGGGCGTGCCAAGGCTGCGGCGCACTATGCGCGAAGTCTCCGTCCACCATGCAACCGTGTTGAGCAACTGAAACGACTTGTGGGTGGCCTTCCAACTTCCAGCCCAGTCCTCGCGGTCGAGCTTTTCCAGGAATTGCCGCGCGGCCTCGCTTGCAGCGACCTTGCTCTCCGGGGCCGGTGCGACTGCTGCAGGGGCGCTGGCAAGCGTGCCGGCACTCTGGCCGAAGTTCAGGCGCGAAGTCTGCCCGGACTGGGCAAGCAGGGCGAGCACGGCAAGGCTTATAGTCGTGGCAAGGACTCCAGCTATCCAGCCGGTGCGGCGCCAGTCGCCGCGTGTCCCGTCTGGTTGCTGCAGCGCTACCGCCGGGCAGTGCACCGCCACATCCCCCATTATCGTGTCCCCAAGCGATTCGGGGGGGCGTCCTTCGATCTCCCGCAGCAATCGAGCCGCCTCGCGGCTGCTCGAAGTGCTCATCTTTCGCCGCGCCTCGCGCAGCCGTTCGTGGATGGTGTGCACGGAAAGGCCGAGGTGCCGGGCGATGGACTTGGCATCGTGGCCATCCAGCAGCAGCCGGAGCGCTTCGCGCTCCTTCTCGGTGAGTGCCATATAGCCGCTGTGCATTACCTGAGTTTATGCAGGGCGCGTCTTGTCGGCCACCCCTAATTATTCGTATGCCCAGCGCATGGCGCCTCCCTATCATCCCCCGGTCAAGCGCTCGGTCGAGATTGCCGGGCACAAGACCTCGATCAGCCTTGAGCCACTGTTCTGGGACTGGCTGCGGCAGGCTGCGGGGGAAGAAGGGGTACCGCTCAACGCCCTTGTCGCGCGGATCGATGCCGAGCGCATCACTGCGGAAACGCCGCCGGGGCTGGCCGGTGCAATCCGGCTCTGGCTTGCCGCGCGGGCGCTAGACGGCTGAAAGCGCGAGGCCAGCGGCTGCGGACAGGGCCAGAGTGGGCATGATGCCGCGTTTGAGCGGGAACAGCATGACGGCCGCGCCAGTTGCAATCACCGCCGCGCGCCAATCAAGGCTGGCGAGGATGGGCAGTTCCGCCGCCGAAACGCTCCGAAACAGCACGTGCAGCGCAAACCACAGCGCCAGATTGGCGATCACACCGACTACCGCCGCCGTAATCGCCGCGAGCGCGCCTTGCAGGCGCTGGGCCTGTTCAAGCCGCTCCATCCATGGGGCACATGCGAAGATCCACAGGAAGCAGGGGGCAAAGGTGACCCATGTAGTCAATCCAGCGCCCAGCAATCCGGCGATGAGCGGCGTCAGTTCGCCCGGCTGGCGCCACGCGGCGATGAAGCCGACAAACTGCGTGACCATGATCAGCGGCCCAGGCGTTGTTTCTGCAAGGCCCAGCCCGTCAGCCATCTCGCCGGGCGAAAGCCAGCCAAATCCGCTCACGGCCGCCTGCGCCATATAGGCAAGAACGGCATAGGCGCCGCCGAACGTGACGACCGCGAGGCGGGAGAAGAACAGGCCGATCTGCCACAGCACGTGATCCGGCCCGAGCGTGAGGAAGACGAGTGCCAGCGGCAAGGCCCAGATTGCCAGCCATAGTAAAGCTGTCTGCAAGGTGACCGCAGCCAGCCAGCGCGGGCTTTCCAGCGAGGCTGAGGAAGGCGCGGAAGCATGCGCGCCCAGCCAATCCGGTCGCCATTGGGCCGCGCCTGCCCCGATCAGTCCGGCGGCAAGGATCACGAGCGGGAAGGGTGCATGGAAAAGAGTGAGGAAAATTGCCGCCAGCGCTGCCAGCGCCAGCTT
>JAIXYF010000489.1 GCA_027490345.1 Novosphingobium sp. | reverse complement strand
CCCGGACGACACTTTGTCATAGCCGAAGATCAGTTCTTCAGCGACGCGGCCGCCCATACTCACCGATAGGTTTGCGTGCATCTTGTCACGATGATAGGAATAACTATCGCGTTCGGGCAATCTCATGACCATCCCGAGCGCGCGCCCGCGCGGAATGATCGTGGCCTTGTGGATCGGGTCCGACGCTGCTTCATTGACAGAAACAATGGCGTGCCCCGCTTCGTGATAGGCCGTCATTTTCTTTTCATCGTCAGTCATCACCATCGAGCGGCGCTCTGCCCCCATCATGACCTTGTCCTTGGCGTCCTCGAACTCCTGCATGGCGACAAGCCGCTTGTTGCGACGAGCCGCCAGCAGGGCAGCCTCGTTGACCAGATTGGCCAGATCGGCGCCGGAGAAACCGGGAGTACCGCGCGCAATGACGCGTGGCAGCACATCCGGTGCCAGAGGCACTTTCTTCATATGGACGCTGAGAATTTTTTCACGACCGTCGATATCGGGGATCGGCACGACCACCTGCCGATCGAACCGCCCCGGACGCAGCAGCGCAGGGTCCAGCACATCGGGCCGGTTAGTTGCGGCGATGATGATGATGCCCTCGTTGGCTTCGAAGCCGTCCATCTCGACCAGCAACTGGTTGAGGGTCTGCTCCCGTTCGTCGTTCGAATTGCCCAGACCATGACCACGGTGCCGGCCAACGGCATCGATTTCGTCGATGAACACGATGCAAGGCGCATTCTTCTTCGCCTGCTCGAACATGTCGCGGACCCGGCTGGCGCCAACACCAACAAACATTTCCACAAAGTCGGAGCCGGAAATCGTGAAGAAGGGAACCCCCGCTTCACCTGCAATGGCCCGGGCCAGCAAAGTCTTGCCAGTGCCGGGCGAACCGACCAGCAGCGCGCCCTTCGGGATCTGGCCTCCAAGTTTGGAAAAGCGGCTCGGATCCCGAAGGAACTCGACAATTTCCTGAAGCTCTTCGCGCGCTTCATCTATACCGGCCACATCATCGAAGGTAACCTTGCCGGAACGCTCGGTCAGAAGCTTTGCCTTGGATTTGCCGAAGCCCATGGCGCCGGAGCCGCCCCCTTTTTGCACCTGGCGCAGGGCAAAGAATGCTACGCCCAGTATCAGGAGGAACGGCAACGACTGCGCGAGGATATAAAGCAGGATGTTCGGTTCTTCCTGCGCCTTGCCCGCATAGCGCACGCCGTGATCCTGAAGCAGTCTGGTAAGCTCGACATCGCCGGGAACCGGGACCGTTACAAACTGCTGATCATTCTTGAGCGTGCCCGTGATCCGGTCTGGGCCGACTTGCACATCGCGAACGTTGTCCTGAGCGACACTGGCTCGGAAATCTGAATAAGGGATCATTGTCCCCGCCGGATCGGTCCGTGCGTTGAACATCGAAACCACCAGGAGCAGCGCCAGAAAAATACCGCCCCAGATCAGGAGGCTCTTGATCCAGGGGTTACCCTGCGGCTGGTCATCATTCATGGCGCGGCTCTCGATCCGGGAAAAACTACTCCTTCAATGTAGGACGCCGTTGGGGAATGGCAATATAACCCATTATGCGAATTTCTTGCCCTTAGGGACTTTCTGAAACCTGCGAGGACCGAAAGCGAGGTGCGCGCGCGGCGGCAAAACGCCATGTGCTGCTGCGCCCATCACCCCGCACACCGCCAAGTGTCGCGACTTTGCCTGCAGCAAGCCGGTCGTGCCAACGCGAAATAGCGTTGCCGCGGGGAGTTCCCGCGCCAAACCTTGCCAAGATCCGCTCCAGTATGCGAAGCGCAATCACGCGGGGCGTGTCCGCAGGCGCCCAATACACGACACCTTCATGCGTTTCCGCAGATGCGAAACTGCGCTGCGTTGCCCACTCGATCGCAGAATCGGCTTGCGCGAGGTGACTTGCGCTCGTCGCAACGAATGCGGGATCAAGTGCCGGAAAGGCGGCCAGCATCTTGCGCATCCGAACCCGCTCAAACCGATCGTTAGTGTTTGATGGATCAACCGCAGCCTTCATTCCAGCTTGCTTGACAATCTTTTCAAGCTCGCTTCGCCGCCAGCCGAGCAGGGGGCGCAGCAAGGCGCATTCAGGCCACCCGGGCACACACGCGTGTGCCCGCATCCCCGCCAGACCACGTACCCCGGCTCCGCGGGCTAGCCGCATCAGCACGGTTTCCGCCTGATCATCTGCGTGGTGCGCCGTTGCGATAGCCTGAAGACCGCGAGTCATCGCCCATTCGCCAAGCGCGCTGTAGCGAGCCTTGCGCGCCCGCTCCTGCAGCGCAGGGCCGCTACCTAGATCGATGCGCAAGGTGGCGTGGCGAATTCCCAGCTGTGTGCAAATGCGTCCTACGGTGATAGCTTCAGCCGCACCTTCGGCCCGGATACCGTGATCAACCGTTGCAACTTCGAAACCACCGGGAAATGCAGCATTGGCAAGCAACAGGAGCGCCAGGCTGTCCGGGCCACCGGAGACAGCAAGACCTACGGGCGCTGGTTCAGCCTGCAACGCTCTCCAGTCCGCCAGAAAGCGGTTGCGCTGTGCGCTATCAATTGCAGGTCAACGGCTTGATAGCCGCCTCATACTGCGACTTCAGGCGCCCGGTTGCCTCGGCAGGATAGCTCTGCCGAAACTCGCCGAAGGCAACACAAGCACGCTTCTCTTCTTTCAGCCGGCCCATTGCTACGCCCAGATAAAGCAAGCTGTCTGCAGCCCGGTCACCCTTGCGATCCGCCTGATAATTCTGGAGGAAATACTGAGCAGCCGTGCCCGGCTTGCCATCATCAAGGAAGGCCCGGCCGAGCAAGTTGCGGGCGTAACTGATTCTGGCATGGCGGGGGTACTGCTGAACGACACGCAGCAATTGCTGCTGCGCCTCCGGGAAGAACTTGGCCTCCCACAAACGATAACCGTAAGCGTATTCGTCTTCACCCTTGTCGTCGGTTGCAGGCTTTTCCACCGCAAGAACTGCAGCCACCCGATCGGATGATGCATCGGGCTTTGCCGCCGGCAGCTTGGGCACCGACTTGGCAGGCTTGGGCGGTTCAGAAACGGCCAAGGGCGCAGACGACACCGCACCGGCTGCCCCGGCCTGGCCTACCGGCACAGCAGCATTTGCGGCCGCCGACTTGGCGGCCTCGAGCGCAGCAAGCCGCACCTCGAGTTTCGAGATATAATTCTGGTTCTCTTCGGTCGCCGCGGTAAGGCGCTGCAACTGCGCTTCAACCGCATCCATCCGCGTCAGAAGATCGGTCAGGCCCGTGGGCGCCGGTCCAAGCGCTGGAGCAGCGACGCCCGCCCCATTAGCTGAAGAGACAAGCTCGGCCCCATAGGACTTGCCCGCGCCGTCTGGAAAAACCTTGCGCTGCACGGCACGCAGTTCAGCCTCTAAGCGGCGAAGGCGGACATCGGTGCTCTCGGATGCCGTCTGGGCACTGGCAATGGCAATCGGCCCGGCAGGCAGCGCTGCCAAAGTGAGAGCTCCGAATGCAAGGGCCAAGACTGAACCTGAACGGCCTGAACCAAACGTCATTCGCATCATTACTCCCGTCTGAGACCTGCGGCTTCCATGCGCTGTCTTGATGTCCACACGCAAGCATCTGGTTGACAATGCACCGGCGAGTCCAAAGGTTTCACACAGATTAGCTGCGGGCGGAGTCCATCAGCGTCCTTCCGGGGCGGGCAGCGCTGACGGTGCAGGACGTGGGCGCGCCTGAAGACTGGCTGAGTCGACCGGGATGTCTTTTATCACTTTTTCTGCATCGGCGAGGGGCGGCACCAGCCGACCCCCGATCGTGATCGATAGCGCATCGGGTCGGCCAGTCCAAAGCCTGGTCCCGGTAACATCTTGCGGGACGGTGTAGGTTTCCCCCTTCGCCAGCTGCTTTTGCATTAGCTGTTTGCCTTGGCCGTCATAGAACTTGACCCAGATGCCTTCCTCAAGCGCCGTGAAAACAACCGGCCCGTCGCTGGGACGAGGAGCCGACCGCTTTGTCGTCGTGGGTGCAGTGCGCGAGACATCGTTCGTCAAGGCAGGTAGCGGCACGGCTGGCGCATAGTAGCTTCGCCAGAAGATTCCGCCCATCGCAAGAAGAGCGCCAACCAGAACAAGAGCCAGCCAGCCCAGCAGACGTGAGGGGGTCTTGGCCGGATCCCCGACCTCAAACTGGTTGACAACTCGCGGCTCATGGCGCCGCACCGCCCCCTCAAGTTCGGCCCTTACGGCTTCTGCAACTTCCGCATCTGGCAAGCCCACGGCCCGCGCATACGCCCGCGCAAATCCTATGGCATAAGGGCGCCCGGGCATTGCGCTATAGTTGCCTGCCTCGAGCGCCTCGATATGGCGCAGCGTCACCCTTGTGCGCACGGCGACATCGCTGGCTTCAAGTCCCAAGGACAGCCGTGCCGCTACCAGCCGTGCCGAAACACTGGCTGCATCGCCAACAGGGCGAGGGGCTGGTGTTGCCGGCGGGCTTCCGCCCGACGAATCGGCCCTATGCGGATAATCGGCAGGGACCATATGGCTTTCGCCGTCCTCGGCCACGGCGTAGCTCCCATCGTTCATGGTTTTCCGGGCACTTTCGATACAGGATGCGAACCCGGTCAAAAGGCAGCATGGGGACGGCGTAGATGTCAACGACTTTAAGTCGAGGGCCGCACAACAGGAGCCGCAAGCGCGACGAATTCAATCAAAATCTATCCCGCGCGCTGTAGCCCAGGCAGCAATTTCGGCGCGCAGATTTGCCGGTGGGTTTGCCAGCCAGCCGCTCATGGCTGCACGAATGGATGGCAGATCGACTTTTCGGACAAGTTCCTTGATAGGACCGACCGCAGCCGGGGTGATCGAAAGCCGAGTGATGCCAATCCCGAGCAGCGCCAGCGCCTCCAGCCTTCGTCCTCCCATTTCGCCGCATACGGTCACGTCTGTACCCGCGGGCCCCACCGCGACCATGACACGCCGAAGAAATCGCAGAATCGCTGGCGAGAGCCAGTCGTACCGTTCCGCCAACTTCGGATTTGCACGGTCCGCGGCAAACAAGAACTGGGTCAGGTCATTGGTGCCGATCGAGAGGAAGGACAGGCGGGGTGCCAGTACATCAAGCCATTCGGCAAGCGCTGGCACTTCAAGCATCGCACCATATCGAATGGCATCTGGCAGAAGCTTCTTCTGTCGCTTGAGAAAAGCCAGCTGGCTCTCGAACACGGCTTTCGCGGCATCAAACTCCCATGGCTCGGTAACCATCGGAAACATAACGTTGAGGGTGCGGCCACCGGCGGCTTCCAGCAAGGCCCGCGCCTGCACCTTGAGGAGCCCGTCCCGTTCAAGCGCCACGCGCAGCGCGCGCCAGCCCATGGCGGGGTTCTCTTCGGTCTCGCCATCGTTATGCCGAAGATAAGGAAGCACCTTGTCGCCGCCGATATCGACCGTGCGAAAGACTACGGGGCGATCTCCGGCAGCATCGAGCACGTCCCGATAGAGCCGCGTCTGCCGCTCGCGCGCAGGCAATGTGGCCGAGACGAGAAACTGAAACTCTGTGCGAAACAAACCGATGCCGTCTGCTCCGGTCAGATTGAGCATTGGCATGTCATCGCGCAAACCAGCGTTGATCATGACATGGACGCGCTGTCCGTCTGCCGAGACGGGCTCGACATCGCGAAGTGCGGCATAGAGCGCCTGCCGCTCACGATTGCGAGCAAATCGCGCCTCGAAAGCTTCAATCAGAGTGGGAGCGGGCCGGATATCAACCACGCCCTGATCGCCATCCAGCAGCAAATGGTCACCCTCACGCACCTTGGCGCGAAGGGCGCGGATCCGACCGACGACCGGGATGCCCATGGCACGCGCGACAATCACGACGTGCGCGGTAAGCGATCCCTCCTCGAGAATGACCCCTTTCAGACGGCGCCGATCATATTCGAGCAGTTCGGCCGGCCCCAGATTGCGGGCAATCAGGATGGCATCGCCTTTGAGGCCAAGACTTGCTGCTGTTCCCAGCTGACCTGAAACAATGCGCAGCAAGCGGTTCGAGAGATCCTCAAGATCGTGCATGCGATCAGCCAGCAGCGGATCGTCGATCTGCCGCATCCGCATCCGCGTGCGCTGTTGCACCCGCTCGATCGCAGCTTCTGCCGTCAATCCCGAATCAATTGCTTCATTGATCCGGCGGCTCCAGCCTTCATCGTAAGCGAACATGCGATAGGTCTCGAGGACCTCCTCGTGTTCCCCCCCCATGCCGAACTCGGCTTGGCTAGCCATGCGGTCGATTTGCTCGCGCATCTTGTCAAACGCGAGATAGACCCTTTGGCGCTCTGCTTCAGTATCTTCGGCAACCACATGCTCGATTGTCACGCGGGGCTGATGAAAGACGGCTATGCCACTGGCGAGACCCTTCACCAGCGTCAGCCCCGGAATTCGCTCGTGGCCCGTGAGATGAGCATCGGCACCCAGGGCATCTTCTTCATCAATCAGATCGGCATTGGCGATCAGTTCGGAAAGCACCATTGCCACGGTCTGCAGGGCTTCGATCTCTACCTCTTCATACCGCCGCGGCTCGACATGCTGGACACCAAGCACGCCCACAGCACGCGCTCGGCGCACGATCGGTACACCGGCAAACGAATGAAAGCGCTCTTCACCGGTTTCCGGGAAAAAGGCAAAATCGGGGTGGGCTGCGGCTTCAGCGAGGTTAAGCGTTTCAATATTCGCCGCGATCGTGCCAACCAGACCCTCGCCTACCGCCATGCGAGTCACGTGGACCGCAGCCTGATTGAGGCCGCGTGTGGCAAACAGTTCCAGCATCCCTTCACGCAGAAGGTAGATAGAGCAGACTTCGCTATCGAGCTTTTCGCCAATAACGTCGACGATACGGTTTAGTTTTGCCTGCGCACCGGCGCGGGATGCCATGACTTCGTGAAGGGAAGTCAGGATCGCGCGGGCAGCAGCAGCGGCGGTGATCATATTAGTAGGCCTAGCGCAGACGGACCGGTTTGCAAACTGCTGCGCCAGCAGCTGTCATGAATTCGTATCCAAGCGGTTCGATGCCCCTTGTTTGTCACGCAGGAGACGGCACCGCTAGGGTAAGAGTGTTGCAGCAGGGCGGCCGGCCATTTCCGGCACGCCCAGCCGCACAATCGGTTTCAGTGAACCTGCTGGATCAGCGAAAGCTCTTCCTTGATTCGCAGTTTGCGTCGCTTGAGTTCTTTGATCACCGCGTCATTCGGAAGGGGGCGGGTACTCTCTTCGGCAATACGCCGTTCAAGACCTGCGTGTTTGGATTCAAGAGCGCTGATATGCGACAGTTCCATGCGGCAACCTCCTCAGGACACCTCACACGGCTGGCTTCGGCGGCAGGATTGCTACCGAGAGTTCAAGCCGAATTGACGCGCCGGCATAGATGTGTCGGCCTCGACTCATCTGAGCGGGCGCGTTGTCATGCTCCCATAATCACCGTATCTTGCAAGCCTGTCTGCGTCGGAATGCAGGAAATGCGCGTTTTTGCGTATCGGGCTGGCATAAAGATGTTGACGTGTTCGGGCCTGTCCGGGGGCTGGTTCTGCAGCAAGTCTTTGATGACATGCGGCGAAAATTGGGAGTGGCAGGTTTGACCGAAGACGAGATGCGCAAGCGGCTGGAAATGCTGCGGATCGAGCACCGCGATCTTGATGCGGCGATCGACGCCCTTTCAGGAACGGGTGCGCACGATCAGTTGCAGGTCGCGCGACTCAAAAAGCGCAAGTTGCTACTGAAGGATCAGATCACGCTTCTGGAGGACTACTTGATCCCCGATATCATCGCCTGATTATAGGTTTTTGACATGGCTTGACCCGGAAGATCACACCCACAGCGACCGTATCGTTCCGGCACAGTTCAAAAACGTGGTGAACGCAGCCGCGCCTCCCCGTTGAGCCCGGTGTTGCGATAGGACTATGCGCTTGCCATGGCCCTCACGCCCAACCTTAACCCGCGCATTATCGAGGCGCTTTATGCAGAGGCACTGGTGCTCGCTGAAGAGGTGCGTGCGGTATTTGATAAGCTGCGAAAGGGCCATGACCAACGCTTGCTTGTAGGTGCCAACGACGACCCGGAGGCCGAGCTGCTGCATTTGCAGCTGAGCTGCGAGGCACTGCGAACCACGACGAGGATCATGCATTGCCTCGCCTGGCTCCTGAACCACCGGGCCTATTTCGCCGGCGAACTGAGCGAGCTGCAGTTGCGCCGCCATGGCAGACTGGTCGCCAACTTCCCGCTCAGCGATGCCTTGCAGGTTCTGACCCTGCCCAACGAGGCCCAGCAATGCGTATACGAAAGCGAGCGGCTCTATGCCCGCATCCAGCGCCTGGAAAGCGCTTGGCGCGGTGATGCGCAGACAGCCGGGAACGCGATCGAGCGGCTCCGGCAGCGACTGGCGTGTGCAATGGCGGCAACCGCCTAATCGGACCTAGGGCGGTCTGCCACAACAAGGCCGGACGCAGCGTTGCGCCTCCGCCTGAAAATCTCCATACCGCACGTATGTCATCATCCAATCCTGCGCCGGGCATCAGCATTCCCGATCGGTCCGAGTGGAACACAGGCCTTGCCGTCGAGCTTGATCCGCTCGTCCGCCGTGTTTTGGCCCCCAACCCGTCGCCCTACACCTTCAACGGGACCCAGACGTATCTAGTCGGCAGTGGCAAGGACGTAGTGGCAATCGATCCGGGTCCGATGGGAAACAGTGCCCCTGGTCACGCTGATACCAACGGCGAGGGGCATGTGGAGGCGATTCTCAAGGCTATCGGCGGCCAGCAGCTGGTCGCCATCATGTGCACGCATACCCACCGCGATCACAGCCCAGCAGCGCGGCCGCTGCAAGCTGCCACCGGTGCACCGATCATTGGTTGTGCAGCGCTGGCTTTGGATGACAGCGGGGCAGGATCCGGTGCGCGTGCGGATGCAGAGTTCGATCCCCTTTATCAGCCAGACCGGGTGCTGGCTGACGGAGAGCGGCTTGCAGGTGACGGCTGGACGCTGGAAGCGGTCTCGACCCCCGGGCACACCAGCAACCATCTCTGCTTCGCGTTGCTGGAATCACAAGCCCTGTTTACCGGCGATCATGTCATGGGCTGGTCAACAACCGTGGTTTCGCCGCCAGACGGAGACATGAGCGCCTACATGCTCTCTCTGCAAAAGCTGCTGCTGCGCGAGGATCAAGTCTATTATCCCGCGCACGGGCCAGCGGTGACCAAGCCACAGCAGCTCGTGCGGGGGATGATCGGGCACCGCCGCCAGCGTGAAGCGCAGATCCTGCGGCTGCTGGAAGAAGCTGAGTTTACGATCCCCGAAATGGTGACACAGATGTACAAGGGACTGGACCCGCGGCTCACTGGTGCAGCAGGACGGTCAGTCCTCGCGCATCTCATCGATCTTGAGACACGGGGCCGAATCAAGCGTGGACCCGAGGCACCGGAGCAGAAATGGACCGTGAACGCCTGAGCCAGTCACCCATTGGCGGGCTGCCTGTGCGGCCAAGAGCATGGCATCTGTCGGTTTGACCATGGCTGCTGTTCCCTGGAACCGCCGCTGCGGCGGTCTGGCTGGCCTGGCTGCATTGGCAACCGGCACCGATGGACGATCCACTGGCAGCAAGCCTCACCGCCTTCGAAAAACAGGATCGGCTGACTGTGTTCAGCGCTGAATGGGCGCCAGTGGTGGCCAGCAACGACAGTCGCCTCTTTGGCCTTGTGACGTCGCGTCAGGTCACCGTCATTCCGGCTCGGGTCGAGTATGCGGTCGATCTCGGCAAAGTTGGCCGTGATCGGATGCGCTGGGACCAGGCCAGCAAAACCCTGACCGTGCGCCTCCCGCCCCTCACCGTGACACGGCCAAACCTCGACGAAGCCCGGGCGCAATATCTCCGCGAGGGCGTGCAGATCACGCGTGACACCCAAGACAAGCTCACGCGGGACAACACCAGGGTGGCAGAACAACTGGCCGTGCAGCAGGCGGCAAATCCGGTCCTGCTTGGCCTCGCCCGATCGGCTGCCAAGGATGCGATCCGCCAGAATCTTGCTATCCCGCTGCAGGTCGCCGGCTTTGGTGACGTGAAGGTTTCCGTTCCTATCGACGGCGACGTGCCAAAACCGTAAGCTATCGTTTGCAGGCAGCGCAGGCAAAATGGCGGAGCGCTCAGGAGGAAATCTTGGACTTCACCGCAAGCCACCCTGGTGTTTCATATCTAGATGATCAGCGCTTCTTTACCCGGTTGGCCATCGCGCTTGCTGCCTTGATCGTAGCCGGGTTTTTTCAATGGGCCCTGCGAGGCTTCGTGGACCCGCTCAAGACTCCGTTCTGGGTTCACCTGCATGGCATCGCCATGCTTGGCTGGCTTGCAACGCTCGTTCTGCAAAACAGACTAGCGGACAGTGGCAATCTCAGCCTGCACCGCCGGCTTGGCTGGGCCAGCCTCGCCCTTGTGTGCGCCATTGTCGGCCTCGGTATCTTCGCAGGCCGCATGGCGCTGACCATGCGGCGCGTCCCACCATTCTTCACGGATGCCTATTTCCTGGCGCTCACCCATGTCGAAGTGATCGTGTTCGCTCTGCTGGTGATCGTCGCCGTCATCATGCGCCAGCACACCCAGTGGCACCGGCGGCTCATCATCGGCGCGACTGTTATCTTCATGGAACCAGCGCTCGGGCGGCTTCTGCCGATGCCGCTGCTGGGCCAGACTAGCGGCGGTTGGCTGGAGGCCGCCTTGCAGGTGGGCTTCCTTGGCATTCTGGCGCGCCATGATGCCACAGTTCTGGGCCGTGTTCACCCCGGCACGATGATCGCAATTGTTGCCGTTGCCGGAAGCCATGGCCTGATCCAGCTGCTGGCAGCGACGCCTGCTGTCGCGGTGTTCGCACAGGCTATTGCCCATGGGTCCGGCGCTGCCTAAGTGCCGAATAAAGGACAGCGGGTTCCTGCCCGCTTTCGATCAGGGGACCACCACCTATGACCGCCCAGCCCACCAATCTGTCCGGCCTTGATCTGCGCGCCGAAATCGACCGGCTGCGCAAGAACCGCAAAGCCGTGATCCTTGCGCACTACTATCAGAAGCCCGAGATTCAGGATCTCGCCGATTTCGTGGGCGATTCCCTCGAGCTATCGCGCAAGGCCGCCGCGACTGATGCCGAAGTCATCGCCTTCTGCGGCGTGAAATTCATGGCAGAAACGGCAAAGATCCTGAGCCCGGAAAAGATCGTGGTGCTGCCCGACATGGATGCCGGCTGCAGCCTCGAGGATTCTTGCCCGCCCGAAAAGTTCCGAGCCTTTCGCGCAGCGCACCCGGATCACATCGCCCTCACCTACATCAATTGCTCGACAGAGGTTAAAGCGCTCAGCGACGTCATCGTGACGTCATCGAGCGCGGAAACGATCCTCGCGCAGATCCCGCCCGAACAGAAGATCATCTTCGGGCCGGATCGGCACCTCGGCGGCTACCTCAATCGCAAGTTCGAGCGCGAGATGCTGCTCTGGCCGGGCGTTTGCATCGTGCATGAAGCCTTTTCGGAAACCGAGCTGCTAAAGCTGATGGCCCAGCATCCCGGCGCACCGGTTGCAGCCCACCCGGAATGCCCGCCGCATATCGTGGATCACGCAGAATACGTTGGATCGACCAGCGGCATCCTCCAGTTTGCGCGAACTTTCCCCGGTGATACGTTGATCGTGGCGACTGAGCCGCACATCATCCATCAAATGCAACTGGCACTGCCGGAAAAGACTTTCATCGGCGCCCCCGGTGCTGACGGCAACTGCAACTGCAACATCTGCCCCTACATGGCGCTCAACACGCTCGAGAAGCTCTACGTCGCCCTGCGCGATCTCTCCCCGCGGATCGAGATCGAGGAAACGCTGCGGCTGGATGCCAAGAAGAGCCTTGATGCCATGCTGGCCATGGCCAGCGGCACGGTCGGGCAAGGCGATCTGGGCATACGCGGATAACAAGATGAGCTCCTCAACGTCCTCAGGCGCGCGCGCGCCGATCAAGCGCCCTGTGCGCGCGCGCGAGCTGCAGGACGCGCTCAACCACTACATATATCATCCGCTTGCCTGGCAGCTGGCGCGGCTGCTTGCACCGACGCCGATCACGCCGAACATGGTCTCGGTGGCTGGCGGCTCGATGGTGGTCGCTGCGGGGGTGGTCTACTGGAGCACATCCGGCCCGCTATGGGCGATGCTGGGCATGCTGCTGCATGTGTCATGGCACGTGGTGGATGGCGCGGATGGCGATCTTGCACGTATCACCGGGCGTTCCAGCCCGCTGGGCGAACTGGTCGACGGGATCTGCGATTATGTGAGCCATATCGTGCTTTATGTGCTGCTGGCCTTCGTCCTGACCCGCGAACTGGGCTCAGGCTGGGCATGGTTCTGGACGCTGGCGGCCGGAGCCGGGCATATCGTGCAGGCCAACCATGTCGAAGTGCAGCGCCGGTTCTACCAGCACTGGACGTACGGAACGCCTTGGCTACACAATGCAAACAGCAATGGCCCAGCCCTGTTCCGCAATCTGGGCGGGCTTGGCTGGTTGCTGCGGGTTGCTGTTGCGGGATACCTGCGGCTCGCAGCCGGGATGAGCCCCAATGCCCTGCGTATCGATGCAGCCGTAACCAGCGCGATGGCCAGCGATGATGTCGCGCGCCTCGAGCAGATCCGCGCCGAAGTGCAGCGCGAACAACGCCCCTTGCTTGCGCTGCTGCGCTATCTCGGGCCCAATCCCCGCGCCATTCTGCTTGGATTTTCGATGATTGCCGGCAGCCCGCTGTGGTATTTCATCTACCTTTCAGTTGGCCTCAATCTGCTCCTCATGGTTTCGGTGCGGCTGCATGATGCAGCGGCAGGCCGCGTCGCGGCGCGGCTTGACCTTGCTTGATGGCAATCAGGCAGGCGGATCGCGCCGCATGCCGAAGATGCAGATGAGGATCACGACAAGCGAAAACAGTTCAACGGCACCCCAGGCCAGCCAATTCGAATGGTTGTAAAGCCAGACACCGATCGCCGGTGAAATGATGTAGGCTGAACCGTTCACTGCCGCGACAATCCCGGCAGACTGTCCCTGCTCCGCTGGCGTTACGGCCAGACTTGCGCCCGAAGTGAAACCCGGGCGGAAAAGGCCGAAACCTAGAGAGCAGACGGCAAAACCTGTCGCAATGGCGTGAAGATCCTTTCCGGCCCCCATACCAAGGGTGCCGAGTGCCACCAGCCCCATACCCCAGAGCGTCGATGTCCGCGGGCCCAACCGCATCAACGGGATCAGCCCCCATTGCGCGAGCAATGTGGCCACGGCGCCGCTCATCAGAACAAGCCCGATCGGTCCCGCCGCTGCATCGGGTTGATGGCGTAGATCAAGCCTGTCGAGTACGAGAAACCCCACCACCCCGAGCAATATGGACTGGGCCTGACCGCCCAGCGTCCCAGCCGCCAACCACGCCCGCAAGCGCGGATCGCTCCAACGCAGCCGCCCGGTCAGCGAACCAGCCGGGGGGGCATCAAGGGCCCTGTCGCTGGTGACATGCTCTTCGTCACCACCCCGCGCTTCGACCATTCTGGGGTTGGACGATGCACTGAACGGCTCCCCCAAAATCTGACCGCGACCAGCAAACCGGGGATCATCATCGGGCAGCCGCAGCCGAAGGAGCACCAGCACGACCAGCGCGGCCATGGTGAAAGCAGCGAACGGACCGATCAGCCCGATCCCCGGAAGAATCAGCAGCGGAGCAAGCGCCGGGCCCAGCACTGTGCCCAGTCCGAAACTGGAAGACACCATCGAAAGGGCTTGCGTGCGCTCAGCCCTGCTTGTGCGGCTTGCCACATATGCCTGAACCGCCGGCGGCGCCGCCGAACCGAACCCACCATACAGCGATCGAGCTGCGGCAAAGAGCAGAATGGCCGTAAGTCCGCTGATCGTACCATTGAGCCCGGCGTAGAGTGCCGCGCCGCACAACGCGAACGACACGGCAAAACCGACGAGTCCCAACGCCATCATCGCCTTGCGGCCACGGCGGTCGGAGCGCCTTGCCCAGAACGGGGCAAGCAGCATCCACAGCAGGGCCGACCAGCTGTAGGCCAGACTTACCCATACATCGGCAATGTGCAGATGCGTGCCGATAGAAGGCATGACCGATTGCATCGCGGTATTGCCGGCCGCCGTGACAAGCATGACCATGAACAGCAAGGCCATGCGGCTGCGAGGCAGCTGAACATCAGGCTCGTCCATCGCGCTCACCCGCTGGCGGTGCCTGCAGGTGCGGCAACAAGCTGGTTGGTGACGGCCGCGAGCATCGCAACGAGATAGGTGTAGCCGACTGCAAGCAGAACGCCTGCCACGCCCTCTCCAATCAGACGCTGCGCCTCTCCCTTGAACATCAGCACAAGGACCACGCCGACGAACATCATGGCAAGGCCGTAAGCCACGAGAAACACGAAGCCAGCGAGGCCGAGGAACAGTAGCAGCCGACCGGCATTGCCCCGGGTCAACCGAATGCTTTCCCGGATCGCGGCAACGGGATTGCGCTCACCCCGCCCAGCGACCACAGGGCCGACCAGCATGGTGCGCATGATCGGGTAAAGCAGAATGCCAAATGCAAAGGACATCGCGATCCGATCGGGCAGAAACAGCGCCAGAATGATCGTGATCACCAGTGAAAGCGGAAGAATCCCCAGCGCGATCAGCAATTGTGAGGCAAAGTAGGAAGGCAAGGCGCGCAAGCTGTGGCGGATCGCTTGTGCAACCGTGGGGCGCGCTGCATCAAGCATCACCACCAGCATGGTCAGCATCCCTACCATCGGCAGCAGCGAGAGCGCCAGCAGGGCAGGGAGCGAGTTGGCGTAATACTCCTGCATGATCTGCAGCATCTGCGCCTCGGTCATGCCCGATGTCATGTTTGGCGAAGGAACGAAGACCGCACCGGCCAAACCCGGCAGCACATAGAACACGCCGGCAATGGCCACGAGCAGCTCGCGATTGGCCGCAACCATGCGCGTGGCGCTGGCCCATGCTGCACTGCTGTCCAATATCGTCACGGCCGTCGCTTCCCTTTTACGGACGCAGCCCTAGCAGGGCCGGAACACATGTGCACCCCCCGCGTCCTGCCATCGCGGCGAAGGCTGGCTCTTGCCAGCGGGCAATCATGGGGCCATGCGCTGTGCCGATGCAGAACCCGGATCAGATCGAGATCAGACAAACCGCTGCGCTCGTCCCCTATCGCGACGCGCTTGATGCCATGACAGCACGCAACGCTGCCGTGGCGCAAAATGCCGCAAGCGAACTGATCTGGCTGCTCGAACATCCTCCCGTCTATACGGCCGGAACCAGCGCGGCGGCAGATGAACTGCTTGATCCCCGTTTCGATGTGGTCGAAGCCGGACGCGGCGGGCGCTATACTTACCACGGCCCGGGCCAGCGGGTCGGCTATCTCGTGCTGAATTTGGCCAACCGCGCGCGCGATGTGCGTGGTTTTGTCCATGCCGTCGAAGGGTGGGTCATCGATACCCTTGGCGATTTTGGGGTAGAGGCGTGGCGCGCAGAAGGCCGCGTCGGCATATGGACGCGCGGCCCGGACGGCGCCGAAGCCAAGATCGGCGCGATCGGCATCCGCATCCGCCGGTGGGTCACAATGCATGGCTTTTCCGTCAATCTCGCACCGGATCTTGCGCACTTTGGTGGAATCGTGCCCTGCGGTATCGAAGAGTATGGCGTTACCAGCCTCGCCGCACTCGGCATTTCGGTTGCACCGGAGGCGTGGGATCGGGCACTGCTGGGGCGAACGGCCACCTTTCTTGCGAAACTGGAACCGTGCGCCTGATCCGGCTACCAAGGAACTGCCATGACCCGCTTGCTGCCAACCATTGCCCTTGCAGCCGCGCTTGCCACGGTGCTGCTTCTTGGCGCCTGCGGCACGTCAACCGCGCCGCAGGCGGGTTCGACGGCGAGCGGAGAAATCCTGCCCGGCTCGGTCAGCGATGCCATGCTGGATACCAGCGGTTCTAAGGCAGAAGCACCGCTCGCGCCTGTGGCTCGCACGGCATCGACCAAGGCAGACGCGAGCGCCGACGCGTCCAAGGGCGCCATCGACGAACCAGCACTGGCCGATACCGCCCCGGCAACCGGGGCACCGGCCACGCCCAAGCCTGCAACAAGTACCAAGCCTGACGTGCCCTAAGGCGGGTTTTTAGGCGCTAATCGATCCCGAGCACGGCCCGGGCCAGACGCAAATGGGGTTGGTCCAGCATCCGCCCGTTCAATTGAATCGCTCCTACCCCCGGATTTGCCGCGAAGGCATCAACAATAGCGCGCGCGTTGGCGAGTTCTTCTTCGCTCGGCGTGAACGCTGCGTTGATTAGCGCAACCTGTGAGGGATGGATGGCCAGCATGCCCGCAAAGCCATCCGCCCGGGCAGCTTCGGCTGCGCGCCGGGAACCTTCAACGTCACGAAAATCGGCATAGAGCGTATCGATTGCCCACACGCCCCGGGCATGTGCGACCAGCAAGGTCTGCGCCCGTACGAACCGGAACGCATCGGTCCACTGGCCATCGGTATCCCGTTTGCGCGAAGCGCCGAGTTCGGCCGAAAGGTCTTCGGCCCCCCATGCCAGCCCGGCCAGCCGGGGCATGGAGGCATCCATATAGGCCGTGATGGTCAGCGCGGCACGCGGCGTCTCGCTCACCAGCGGCAAGAGCTTGGTCTGGCCATTGGGAATGCCATTGCGCTGCTCATGTTCATAGATCTCGGCGGCAACCTGCCGGATCTGCTCTGGCCCATCCGCCTTGGGCAGCATGATTCCTTCCGGCGCGCCCGCCATTACTGCGGCAAGGTCTTCTCGCCAAAGGCCGGTTTCGACCGCATTGATCCGCACCCAGCGCGACTGCTTGCGCATGGTGATCTGGCGCTTGTGCGCCTCCAGCCAGTCGCGCGTCAGGCGGCGCGCGACTGGCTTGGCGGTAGGCGCAACTGCGTCTTCCAGATCGACAATCAGCGCATGGGCGCCCGTCTCCGGCGTCTTGAGCAGCTTCTTCTCGCTATCGCCGGGAACGAAGAGCCAGGATCGCGGAATCGTGCGCATGTCGTGCTCCTGTTAACGCGCCCGGCCCTGCCGTCAGGCTGTGGCGCGAGCGGCCTCCTCGGCCAGTGTGGGATAATCGATATAACCCGCTTCACCCGGAAAATACCACGTCTGCGGCACACCAATGTTGGGCGCCAGCGCTGCACCAACACGGATACGCTCAACCAGATCGGGGTTTGAGATGTAAGGCCTGCCAAAGCTGATGGCATCCGCCCGGCCCGAGGCGACATCGGCGGAGGCATCTTCGGGCGTATAGTCGCTGTTGAGGATCAACGGACCGGAATAGTGCGCACGGATCACATGGTCCTGTGGCGGAACGGTCGTCGCGCCAAAGGTGCCCTCGGGCCCTGGCTGGCGCAGTTCCACAAACGAAACCTTGAGCGCCTCAAGCACCTGCGCTGCTTCTGCATAGAGCGTGGCGGGATCGCTGTCGTCCACGCCCTGGCTCTCGCCATTGGGAGAGAGCCGGATCGAGGCGCGGTCCGCGCCCCAGATCGACACCAGGCGCTCCATTACCTCGCGCATCAGCCGCACGCGATTTGCGGGGCTGCCGCCATAATCGTCGTCACGAAGGTTCGAGGAATCGCGCAGAAACTGGTCGATCAGATACCCGTTGGCAGCGTGAAGTTGGACGCCATCAAACCCGGCCCGCTTTGCATTCTCGGCTGCACGGCCGTAGTCGTCGACGATCCGCGGCATTTCATCGAGACGCAAAGGGCGTGCATCGACGTTGTCCATGCGCCCTTCGGGTGTATGGGCGTGGCCCGGAGCACGCGTGGCAGAAGCAGAAACGGCCAGTTCCCCGCCAAGGAAATAGGGATGGACGATCCGGCCCATGTGCCACAGTTGCAGGATTATGCGGCCGCCGGCGTTGTGAACGGCTTCCGTGACCGGTTTCCACGCCTCGACCTGCGCGTCGGACCAGATGCCCGGCGCGCTCGGCCAGCCAAGTCCCTCGCGGCTGATGCCGGTCGCCTCGCTGATGATCAGGCCCGCGCCCGCCCGCTGGCTGTAGTATGTCTGCATGATCTCGGTCGGCACGCCATCAGGCAGAGCGCGCCCGCGCGTCAGCGGTGCCATGATGATGCGGTTCGGCACGGCAATCGCCCCAAGCTGGATCGGTTGGAAAAGCGGTTCATGCATCGGGCGGTTCCCTTCGTGTATTGGAATGGCTGGATCGACGTGAAAAATTGCCTTAGCCGCAAGCGACCGGAGCGGGGGGGCTTGGGTAACCCGCATCGGCGCACTATGGCCCATGGCTTCGACGGGTCTTCGCGCCAGCAGACGCACGACCAAACCTCTCAGCCTGACCCCGTTGCGCACGACAGGGTTTCCATTTGCAACCCAGTTAGGATGCCGGTGTCCGCATGACAAGCGCGAGTTAACCAGCGGACCATGACGAACATCGCTGACCCACGCGCGCCTGCGCGTCCGAATCCCTGGCATTTCATAGCGTTGCTTGGCGGCAACTTTGCGCTCGCGCTGGGGCCATGGTTTGTGCGGGTGGCGGATTCAGGACCGGTGGCCGCTGGATTCTGGCGTCTGTTCCTGCCGCTGCCGATCCTCGCTTTGCTCGCTCTGCGGCAACACCGGCCACGGACCGGGCCGAAGCCCGGGCGCACCGCGTGGTTGCTCATTGCGACGGCAGGTGTGCTGTTCGCGCTCGATCTGGCCAGCTGGCACATCGGAATCGCTTATACTCGGCTGGGCAATGCCTCGTTGTTCGGTAATTCCGGAAGCTTGATCCTGATGGTCTGGGGATTGGTCGCAGCACGCCGCCTGCCCCGCCTTATCGAACTTGGCGCCATTGCGGCCGCGGTCAGCGGGGCCGCGATCCTGCTTGGCCGTTCGCTGGAAATCGATCACGCCACGCTGATCGGAGATCTGTTCTGCATCCTCGCCGGTGTCTTCTATTTCTTCTACATCCTCCTGATTCAGGGCGCGCGCGGACAGTTCGAAAGCTGGGGCTTGCTGTTTGCCTCCACTCTGGCCAGTGCACCAGTCATGCTGGGAATCGCACTGGCACTGGGTGAGCCGGTCTGGCCCCATGTCTGGTGGCCGCTGGTCGCACTCGCGCTGTGCAGCCAGGTGGTCGGGCAGGGCCTGATCGTCTTTGCCCTGCGCCATTTTTCCGCACTCATTATCGGTGTCGTGCTGCTCACCCAGCCTGCCGTTGCGATTGTGCTGGGCTGGCTGGTCTTTGGCGAGATGATGGGCGCGCTTGACGCGCTGGGCATGGGGCTCATCGCCGCCGCGCTGCTGCTGGGCAGGCTCAGCGAGAACGCGGCGCGATGATTCGTGACTAACGACCGGTGGTTTCTGACGGTTGCAGACCCGCAAAAAGGGCCCGAATGCGAGGCATAACGAGTGCCTGGCATCGCAACGCATCATTCTTTGGGCGGTAGCCCTCAATCGATGCAGAAGGCCTGGATATCTCACGAAAAGTCAATGGTTCTAGGGGCAATTCGCGCGTGAGCAGAGTCGCTTTCTTTCGCCAATGCAGCAAAGCCCCTGCGCGCCTTGTCAGCCGCCGCTTGATCCCCGCTTGCGTGACGCTGCGGAAATATCCTTGCAATCTGGTGCTTTTGTGTGGAGTGAGGCAGTTTAGTTACAACGGCATTCCGTTTGTCCAAGGGGATCGGGTTAAATGAAGCCAATCAAGGTCGCAGTGATCGGCGTGGGCAACTGCGCAAGCTCGCTGGTGCAGGGTGTAGAATTCTATCGGAACACCAACTCTTCCGCGGGCCTGATCCATGAACGGATTGGCGGCTACGGCGCTGGCGATGTCGAGTTCGTGATGGGCGTCGATGTCGATGCGCGCAAGGTCGGCAAGGACATCGCGGAGGCTATCTTCGCCGCGCCCAACTGCACCGCTGTGTTCCAGTCGACCGTGCCTGCCACAGGCGCCAAGGTGATGATGGGCAAGATCCTCGATGGCGTCGCCGATCACATGACCGGCATGGGTGAACGCGGCTTCATCGTCTCGGATGCCCCGGAAGCCACGCGCGAATCCATCGTGGCAGCCCTGCGGGAAACCGGCGCGGAAGTGCTGCTCAACTTCCTGCCCGTCGGCTCGGAAACGGCGACCGAATTCTATATGGAATGCGCGCTCGAAGCGGGCGTCGGTGTCGTTAACTGCATGCCGGTGTTCATCGCCAGCCGTCCGGAATGGGAAGCGAAGTTCCGCGCCAAGCGGATCCCGATCGTGGGCGACGATATCAAGGCGCAGGTCGGTGCCACCATCGTCCACCGCGTCCTTTCCAGCCTGTTCGGCGCGCGCGGCGTGACGGTCGAAAAGACCTACCAGCTGAACACTGGCGGCAACACCGACTTCATGAACATGCTGGATCGCCAGCGCCTCGGCTCGAAGAAGGAATCGAAGACCGAAGCCGTGCAGGCCATGCTGGCACAGCGCCTGGCCGACGAGAACATTCACGTCGGCCCCTCGGACTATGTGCCGTGGCAGAAGGACAACAAGCTGTGCTTCCTGCGCCTGGAAGGCACCCAGTGGGGCAATGTCCCGATGAACCTCGAGCTGCGCCTTTCGGTCGAAGACAGCCCGAACTCGGCGGCTTGCGTCATGGATGCTATCCGTTGCTGCAAGGTTGCGCTTGAGCGCGGTGAGGGCGGCGCCCTGATCGGGCCGTCGGCCTACTTCTGCAAGCACCCGCCGCAGCAGTTCAACGATGATGTGGCTGCCCAGCTGGTCGATGAATACATTTCGGAAACCGCACTCGCAGCCGAGTAAGCGTCCGATAACGGAAAACTGGCGGCGCCGGTCCTTTGCGGGGCCGGCGCCGTTCGTTTGCGGGCCGCCCACCGGCCCGAACAGAGGATCCCACCGATGGATGCCGTGATCATTGCCGCAGGATATGGCAGCAGGCTGGCCTCACTCTCACCGTCGAAGCCGCTGACGCCCGTGTGCGGCGTCCCGCTGATCGAGATCGGGATCCGCCAGGCTGCCGCTGCAGGAGTCACGCGGGTGGTCGTGGTCACCGGTCACCGGGCTGATGAAGTCGAAGCGTTTCTTGCCGGCCTGGCGCGGCGTGTTGCCGTCACCGTGGAGACGATTCGGGTTGCCGACTGGAGCAAGCCCAACGGCCATTCGGTCATGGCCGGTGCAGCCTTGTGCCACGGAGATTATCTGCTGATGATGGCCGACCACATGTTCGAAAGCTCCATGCTTGCGGCGCTTCTGGCGACGGGAAGCGCAACCCGCGATGTGACGCTGGCCATTGACCGGTGGACAGCCAATCCCCTCATCGATCCGGACGATGCAACTTGGGTGCAAACCGATGAAAGCGGGTTCATCACGGCCATTGGCAAGACGATTACAGCATGGGACGCGGTCGATTGCGGCGCGTTCCTCGCAACGCCCCGTTTGGCCGAAGCCATCGGCGCAGCCATTGCGTTGGGCAAGTCAGGCAGTCTTTCCGATGGCATGCAGTGGCTGGCAGACAGGGGCCGTGCCGCGACCCACGAGATCAGAGGCGCGTGGTGGATGGACGTGGATGATCCCCGCGCGCACGCGCTAGCCGAAGAGCTGGCGCCGCGTCACCTCGCTGCAGCGTTTGCTGTCAGCTGACCGGTCGGGTCAAAATTTCTTGAGCCTGATGGTCATCGCCTGATTGGCGCTGTCGACCTTGAAAGCAACCGACCGGAGCGCAGGCGGGCCGAACAAGATCGTGGGGTTGTTGGAAAAACCCACCGCTTCACTCGGAATGCCGAACAATCCGCCGCGGTTGATCGTGCCGGAGGAATCCTCGTCATGGTAGATCGCTATGGCATAGGTACCCGGACGGGGAACAAACAGGCAGAAACGAGTCTGGCCTGCCGCCGCCTGCGTGCTTGCCACGTATAACGAGCCATTCTTGACGAGAAAGCGCGTGGGCTCGTTCGGATAAAGCGTGGCAGTGATCAACCCCTTGCCGTTTCGCACCCGGTCGATCGTGAGATTGATCCACGTCTCACTGGCCGGCCCGATGCAAGCTGGGGCCGCACGGGCCGACGATGCAAGAGTTCCATGCGCAACGAACAATCCCAGCGCGACGGCTGCGGCATGGCGCAACTTCGGCAAAATCATGGCATTCTTCCCGAAAGCGCCTTCACCTTGGCGATACTACGCGGTGTATCCCGGGAATAGTCGTGTCGGGGCCGGTTCGGCAAGACCAACCTTTCGCCTGCCCTTTTGGCAAGCGTGCGGAGGATCGCCCAAACTTGGTCCGGCTTTGCGCCGAAACGGCCGCAAATAGGGACATTGCGTGTGGAAAAGCGAGGCAACTGCGCTTGTTCCGCCGATTCGCCGCCGGTATTCACAAACACGACATAGATGCCTCCGTGCGCGCCAGAGTGCGATCCTGATTTGTGCGGACCTGATTTGATTCCAGTTTGCGAGTTTTCGTGATGGCTGCGCCGCTGATTGCCCCCTCAATCCTTTCTGCCGATTTTGCCCGGCTTGGCGAAGAAGTGCGAGCAATCGATGAGGCGGGTGCCGACTGGATCCATATCGATGTGATGGATGGCCACTTCGTGCCGAACATCACCATCGGTCCGGGCGTCGTCAAGGCGCTGCGGCCGCACAGCGCAAAACCGTTCGACGTGCACCTCATGGTTGCACCGGTGGATGTATATCTCGAAGCGTTCGCCTCGGCCGGTGCAGATATCATCACTGTGCATCCGGAAGCTGGCCCGCATATCCACCGCACGGTCCAGGCCATCCACACGCTGGGCAAGAAGGCGGGAATTGCACTCAATCCCGCAACGCCCGCCAAGACGCTCGATTACCTGATCGACGAGATCGATCTGGTCCTGGTCATGAGCGTCAATCCCGGCTTCGGCGGGCAAAGTTTCATTGCCAGCCAGATGCGCAAGATTGAAGCGATCCGCAAGATGATCGACAAGACGGGTCGCACCATCCAGCTTGAAGTCGATGGCGGGGTCGATACCACCACGGCCCGGCAATGCTGCGATGCGGGCGCCGATGTGCTGGTCGCAGGCACGGCATCGTTCAAGGGCGGTGCCGCTTGCTACAGCGCCAATATCGCCGCCCTCAAAGGCTTTGACTGAGACGATGGCGGGTATACACCCCGGATCACGCGATGCCCGGGACAAGGGTGCGGTTCTTGGGTCTGCAGCGGATCCGTCGGTCGATCAAGGCGCGCAGCGTAAGGCGCTCCCGCTAACTCGGGGCCTGGAACCGCTGGTCATCGACCCGCACAAGGAAAGCCAGCCCTTCCTTGAAGCACAGACAGCGGGCATTTCAGCCGATTCGGATGTGCTGCCGCTGGAACCCGGCCGCGCTCTGGCAATAGCCGATTTTTCGCCGCCGCAGGTCAGCGCCGGCGAGCGGTTGATCCGCCTCGCATATGGTCTTGGCCTGCCGTCTTCCGCGCTGAATCCCTTTCGCAAGCGCAGCCGCCCCCGCCTGACCGCAACGGTAGCCAGCCCACTGACTGGTGATCCCGCTTCGGGCACAGCACTCAGGGCAGGGCATTTCCTGCTTCATGGCGTCAAGCTGGCCATCGTCGATACCGAGTTTTCCGGCCCGCGCCTGTCTCCGCCGTTCGAACGGCTGGTCCATGGCTTTGGCTGGCTGGGCGATCTGGCAAGTTGCGCCGCCCGCCAGCAGGGTGTTCCGGTCGCCGAACGCATCTTTGCTGCTTGGCTGGCTGCCAACCCGGGCCCTGGCGCCGGTCCGGCATGGGCCATCGGCAATACCGGGCACCGTCTGCTCAACTGGCTGGTCCACGCGCCGCTGCTTCTGTCCAGTCAGGACCGAAAGTTGCGGGCGCGTGTGCTCACCACGTTCGAAGATACTGCACGCTGGCTGGATCGCCATGCCGGGCGGGCAGAAGACACGCTTGCCGAAGTGGCGGGGTGGACCGCCATCACCGCTGCCGGGCTGCTGCTCGCCGAAGGCCGTTCCCGCCGGCTCTATGGCGAGGGCAAGCTGATCCGCGCCCTCGGCGATCTGGTCAGTGATGATGGCGGCGTGCTTTCGCGCAGCCCGCTTGGCCAGATCGAGGTGATTGAGCTGCTGGTTGAGCTGCGCGCCTGCTATGCTGCCGTGCGCAGCACACCACCGCCCCAGATCGATGCGATCCTCGAGCTTCTGGTTCCCCCCTTGCTGACATTGCAGCACGGCGATGGCGGACTCGGGTCATGGCAAGGCGCCGGTGCTGTTTCGTCAGACCGGATCGCCGGATTGATAAAAGCAAGCGGCGTTCGCACGCGGCCGCTCCGCGATGCACGCCACTGGGGCTACCAGCGAGTCAGCGCGGGCAAGACCGTTCTCCAATTCGATGCCGCACCCCCGCCGCTGGCCCGCCATGCACGCGATGGCTGCGCCTCCACGCTGGCGTTCGAGTTTAGCCAGGGCGCCGAACGACTCATCGTCAATTGCGGCGGCGCCGCGTTTGCTGGGGGCCTGATCCCCTTGCGCCTCGCGCAGGGTTTGCGCGCAACCGCAGCGCACTCGACCCTCGCAATCGACGATTTCAATTCCACTGCCGTTCTCATTAATGGCAAGCTTGGCGCCGGCGTCTCGGAAGTGGAGGTAGACCGGCGGATATTGACCGGCGAAGGCGCGGGAGCAACGCGGATCGAGGCCAGCCATAATGGCTATGTCGCGCGCTACGGCCTCACCCACCGCCGCATCCTGATCCTGCGCGACGATGGCAGCGAACTGCGCGGCGAAGATTTGCTGGTGCCCACCGGGCGGCGCGGCAAGCGAGGGATGATCGGCGTAGCCTTGCGCTTCCACCTTGGCCCTCATATCGAGCTTGCGCAGGGCCGCGACGGGCTTGGCGTCACGTTGGCCCTGCCCGATGGCAGTCTCTGGCAATTCCGCTCGGGCCGCGATCCGGTGACGCTTGAGGAAAGTATCTGGGCCGATAGCATGGGCCGCCCGCTCGCAGCGCGCCAACTGGTCATTTCCGCCAAGATCCCCCGCAGCGGCGAGGTGTTCTCGTGGCTGCTCAAGAAGATGCGCTAGACAGGATTCTTCAACGTGACTGACGTAACGATCAAGCGGGCGCTGCTTTCAGTGTCCGATAAAAGCGGCCTTGTAGAGCTCGGCAGCGCCCTTGCCGCGCATGGCGTCGAGCTTGTTTCGACCGGCGGGACCGCGGCGGCCCTGCGTGAGGCCGGTCTGGCCGTACGCGATATCTCTGAACTGACCGGCTTCCCCGAAATGATGGATGGCCGGGTCAAGACGCTCCATCCCAAAGTGCATGGCGGCCTGCTGGCCGTGCGCGATGATGCCGCTCATGCTGCCGCAATGGCAGAGCACGCCATCGGCGCAATCGATCTGGTAGTCGTAAACCTCTATCCGTTCACCGCCACGGTGGCCAAGGGCGCAGAGCGCGACGAAGTGATCGAGAACATCGACATCGGCGGCCCTTCGATGGTGCGCTCTGCGGCCAAGAACCATCGCTATGTGACCATTGTGACGGACCCGGCTGATTATGCGGCGCTGGCAGAGGCGATGGACCGCAGCGGCGGGGCCACCACGCTCGATTTTCGCAAGGCGATGGCGGCCAAGGCCTTTGCCGCTACGGCAGCCTATGATGCGGCCATAGCACAATGGTTTGCGCTGACCGACCAGCAACACCACTTCCCCGCCACTCTGCTCGGCGCCAGCAAGCTCGTCTCGGCCCTGCGTTACGGTGAGAACCCGCATCAAAGCGCCGCGCTCTATGTGCCCGCGCAAGGCAGCGGCGTCAGCGGCCTGCCCCAGGCCCGGCAACTGCAAGGCAAGGAACTGTCCTACAACAATTACAACGACGCCAACGCGGCACTTGAACTGATGGCCGAGTTCGGCACGGATCAACCCGCCGTGGTGATCGTCAAACACGCCAATCCCTGCGGCGTGGCCGTGGCGGCAACACCGCTGGCAGCTTGGCAGGCCGCGCTCGCTTGCGATTCGGTCTCGGCCTTCGGGGGCATCGTTGCTTTGAACCGGCCGCTTGATGGCCCGACGGCTGAGGCCATCTGCGAAATCTTCACCGAAGTTGTTGTGGCCCCTGGCGCGGATGAAACTGCACGCGCGGTGTTCGCCCGCAAGAAGAATTTGCGCCTGCTACTGATCGACTCGCTCCCCGAGGCCAAGCGCAGCGGCCTCATCACGGTCCCGATCATTGGCGGACTGCTGGTGCAGGACCGGGACAATGGCATCCTCACCGAAGACATGCTTAAAGTGGTCACCAAGCGCCAGCCAACCGCACAGGAACTGGCCGACTGCCGGTTCGCCTGGACGGTGGCGAAGCACGTCAAGTCCAACGCGATCGTCTATGCCCGCGAAGGCGTGACCGCAGGGATCGGCGCGGGCCAGATGAACCGGCGCGACAGTGCAAGGATCGCGGCGGTGAAAGCGCAGGAAGCCGCGGAAACGCATGGCTGGGATATCCCACGCACGGTTGGCTCGGCAGTCGCGTCAGACGCGTTTTTTCCCTTTGCGGACGGTCTGCTGGCAGCAGTCGAAGCCGGAGCAACGGCGGTGATCCAGCCGGGCGGATCAATTCGTGATGACGAAGTGATTGCAGCGGCAGATGCCGCCGGGATTGCCATGGTCTTTACCGGGATGCGCCATTTCCGGCACTGATGCCCAGAATAGCAGGTGGGTACCAGCAAGAGGCCGGTACCCACCAAAACCTTCAGCGATAGAAGACGTGGTTGTCGACCCGCGCCATGCGGGTCTTCCCCCAGGACGGCGCCACGTGCGCGGCATGAAAGAACATGGCGCCCTCCACGGGGCTTTTCCATGCGCCGCTATCAGCAATCAGAGCGATCTTCACGGCCTGCTGCCAAAAATGGCTATCCCGCTTCACCGCAGGAATGGCGTTGCCACGCACGAACGAGAACTGCGAGGGCTGATGGACCACGCCGCAATAGGAGCTGGGAAACCGGCCTGAAGCTGCGCGGGTCACGATCACGCGGCCCACGGCGAGTTGCCCGGCCAGCGTTTCACTGCGCGCTTCGAAATAGATCGCGCCAGCCAGACATTCCATTTCTCGTGTCAACGAAGCCGGAAGCGGTGTGCGGACGATCAGTTCCGCCAGCGTAACAGCACTCGGCAGGGCTTCGCCGATGGCGTCAGGCCCAGTCTGCTCGGGTTGGGGAAGCGGTTGTTCGGCAGGCCGGAACACGCTTTGATGCGGTTCCACGGTGATGGCCGAAGATCCGGGTGCTTCAGCGACCGGGATCTGGATATCCTGTGCCTTCGCGCCGGATCCACCGGTGCTCAGCAGGACAGTAACAAAACTTGCGGCAATGCAAACGGCACTGGCGATACGAAACTGGCGGCTCATTCATCTTCGTCATTGGGCGGTGAACGTCGGCGCAAGGCGCGGCAAGTTTCAGTCCGGCAAGGCTTGCCTCACACGGCCAGAAACCTGTCGAAGGCCTTGGCGTCTGCCCCCCGTCTGCGTGCTGGCGAGGACGACCTTGCTGTCGTCCCATCGCTGCCTACGCGCGGTTCAGAGTGGGCCGGTTAGAGAGGATCGTGAGCAAGTCAACCCATGAATCCTGCTTTGTTCTCATTTTGTGTCAGATTCAAGATAAACTGTTTGCCCTGCGCGATGGTCAGTTCAACGATCCAAAGATCGCGGTCTTGTGCCATGCGCCGTGCCAGATAGCGTTCAAATTCTTCTCTGTTTTCAGAATCTTGAACCTTTGACAGGGTCCAGACACGGATTCCGTCCGCCCGTGGCAACCGCTCGAACAATCGAGCGTTGGCCTGCCCAAAGCCCTGATTTTCCAGAAGAACGATCAGAATAGTGCCACTATCGGGCTCACCTTTTTGCAGGACCATGGCAAAGCCGCCCGCAGCTTCCGCAAGGCGAATCAGCGCTGATACTTCGAGTGCTGCAGGAAGGCGCCCAGCGCTCATTTACCGATCTGTCGGGCGCAGCTGGCTGGCACCATATGGCGCAGGATCAGGCAGCGTCGCGGTCGATGACATTGACGAGCAAGGCATAGATCGCGTCCGCATCGGGTGCGGCAATCAATCGCTCATGCATGCGCTCATCCCGCATGAGCCGCGAAATCGCAGCCAGCGCTTGCAAGTGCGTTGCCCCGGCCTGTTCGGGTGAAAGCAGCCCGAACACGCAATCGACCGGCATGCCATCCGACGATCCGAAATCGGCCGGGCGTTCAAGCCGAAAGAAGACCGCAACCGGACGTGACAGCCCTTCTAGGCGGGCGTGCGGGATTGCCACCCCACGTCCAAACCCAGTGCTACCCAGCGTTTCGCGCTCTTCGATCCGCTCAATCACCATTGCGCGGTCAAGTCCGTAAACGTCGGCAAAGCAATCCGCGAGCGCACCGAGGATCTGCGCCTTCGTTTCAGCGCGCAGAATGCGCACCGCCTGGAAAAAAAAAAAAAAAAGAGCGGTCATGGAACCAGCGATACCGGAAAATGCGCATAGGCGCTTGATACGAAGGGGCCAATGCGCCGGAACGCGATGCGGTGCAAGCACCGAATCGCGTTCCGGTATGCAGAGGAGGCGCGCCGATCACACCTGCCAGAATCAGGCCATCCGGAATCAGGCCATCCAGAATCAGGACGGCTCAACCCAGCCGATCGAACCATCGCCGCGGCGATAGACCATGTTGTGCACGCCCGTTCCGGCGTTCTTGAACAGCAAGGCATTGGTGTTGCGCAAATCGAGCATCATCACCGCATCCGAAACGCTGGCAGTAGGCACGTCCACACGCGTTTCCGCGATCACCAGTGGCGCATCTGCAGGCTCTTCCGCCTCGGATTCCTCGACCACAAACACAGTGTAAGCCGCATCTTCCTCGCGCCGTGCATGATCGGCCTGGTCTTGCCGGGCGGTGATCCGGCGCTTGTAGCGGCGAAGCTGCTTCTCGATTTTCTCGGCTGACTGGTCGAGCGCGATATGGGCATCCTGTGCAACCCCGCTCCCTTTCAGGATCAGGCCCTGCGCCACGTGGGTCACGATATCGCAGCGGAAGCCGCCATGCGGCGCCTTGCCCAGCGTGACATGCGAGGTCAGCGCGCGCGAGAAATATTTGTCGACGATCGCGGAGAGGCGCTCCTCGGCATGCGCTTCAAACGCGGCGCCGGTATCGACCTGATGGCCTGAAACGCGAATATCCATAATTCACTCTCCTTCACTCAATCACAGACCCGGACCAAACCGGGCCGGATCATCGCAGCCAGATGGCAGCGTTGATGGCATCGACAAAAGCGGCATGGCGCGCCATTTCCTCGGCGCTGGCCGCATGTGGACGCGGCGGGCGCAGCGTCCGCCGCGTCGCTGGGGTGACAGGCGCTGCGACGGCCGCAACCGGCACCTGGGTTTGTGCATCAGCAGCAAGCTCAAGACCGATCTGCCGCCCGCCCATCAGCTCAACGTAAAGCTGGGCAAGCAATTCGGCATCAAGCAGTGCACCGTGGAGGACCCGGTGGCTACGATCGATCCCGTAGCGCGAACACAGCGCATCAAGGCTGAGCTTGGCGCCGGGATGCTTGCGCCGGGCAATCGCCACGGTATCGACCATACGCGCGCGGTCCACTGCAGGTAGATTGCAGAGCGCCAGTTCAGCATTGAGGAAACCGAAATCGAACCCGGCATTGTGCGCCACGAGCGGTGCATCACCCAGAAAATCAAGCAGTTCGGCGGCTCGTTCGGCGAAGCGGGGCTTGTCAGCCAGAAAGCCGCTGGACAGACCGTGCACAGCCTCAGCCTCAGCCGGCATACCGCGTTCCGGGTTGAAATAGGCATGAAACACCGCGCCGGTCGGCATGCGGTTCATCATCTCGATGCAGCCAATTTCCACAAGCCGGTCACCGCTCTGCGGATCAAGGCCCGTCGTTTCTGTATCGAATACGATCTCACGCATTTGCGGTAGTCTGGACCCGGGAGAAAGGGCTTGCAAGGCTTCAGGGGTGCTTTTTTTGCCGTAGGGCATCCACCAGCGCAGCCACCTGCGCGCGTGTTTGAGCCAGTGTTACCCCAGTATCGATGACATGATCCGCATGCGCCCGCTTTTCGGCGTCTGGAACCTGCAGGCTCAGGATCTGGGCAAACTTTTCCGGGCTCATCCCGGGACGCGCCAGAACGCGCATCCGCTGCATTTCGGCGGGTGCAGAGACCACCGCCACCGCATCAAGCCCCGCACCGTGGCCCTTTTCATAAAGCAGCGGGATATCGAACACGATCAGTGGCTGTCCGGCATGTTCGAGCAGGAAGGTTGCGCGTTCATCCGCCACGGCCGGATGAACGATCGCCTCCAGCCGGGCGAGTGCTTCTGCATTGCCGAACACTTGCGCGCCAAGAGCCTGCCGGTCGACGCCGTCCAGTCCCGTCGTGCCGGGAAACGCCGCTTCGATGGCGCAAAGCAGCACGCCGCGCGGGCCTTGCAGGCGGTGAACAACTGCGTCTGCATCGAATACCGGCACCCCCAATTCGCGCAGCATCATCGCGACAGCAGACTTGCCCATGCCGATCGAGCCGGTGAGACCGAGAATGAAGGGATGGCTCATCGCATCAGCACCTTGCGCAAGTCTGTATCCCTGTCACGCGGGGGGCTAGCGCCAAAGAACCGGCGAAAGGCATGGTCTGCCTGCCCGATCAGCATCGAAAGGCCATCGATGGTCCGGAACCCGCCGGCTCGGGCCAATTGGAGCAGCGCCGTGTCGAGCGGGCTGGTGACGATGTCATAAACGATGGAACCCGGCGGCGCATGGCTGAGATCGAACGCAAGGGCAGGCTGGCCGCTCATCCCGAGCAACGACGCGTTGACGATGAGATCAAGGCAACCTTCGCGGTCATCGAAAGCAAAATCGGTCGGATCGGCGAACTGAGCCAGATCCGCGACATGGTGTTCGCCGCCGGGATCAAGCTCATCCAGCAGCGCACGGGCCTTTTGAGGATTGCGTCCGGCCAGCACGATAACGAAGTGTTCATCTGCCAAACCCTTGATGATCGCGCGCGCAGCGCCGCCGGTACCGATGATCCGGGCCATGCGGAAATAATGCGTTTGATCAAGTTCGCTACGAAGAGGTTCAAGAAAGCCCGGCACATCGGTGTTGTAGCCGGCAAGGAGGCCGTTCTCGGGCACGATGGTGTTGACGGCGCCAACCGCAGCGGCAAGCGGATCGAGCCGGTCCAACAGCGGAATCACGGCCTGCTTGTGCGGCATGGTGACATTACAGCCGCGCCACAGGGGATCGGTGCGGCGGCTGTGCAGAAATTCCCTCAAGTCTGAGGCATGGACGTGCGTAGCCAGATAGTCGCCTTCAATCTCAAGCGCTTTTATCCAGAATCCATGGATTGCGGGAGACTTTGATTGCGCGATGGGATCGCCGATCACTTCGGCATAAGGGCGGCTCATGCGGGGAGTTCGCCCTGCGTGCGCAGCGCGCCGAGCAGCGCCAGCAGCGGCATGCCGAGTACGGTGAAATGGCTTCCCTCGATATGGTCGAACAATTGGACGCCAAGCGCCTCGATCCGGAACACGCCGACGCAGGCGCCAACCGCAGGCCATTCCTGCGCCAGATACCCTTCGATGAAATCAGCGCTCAGCGTGCGCACCTTCAGCCTTGCTGTTTCGCAATGACGCCAGACCGGCACGCCGTCACGCACGAGAATCGCTGCCGAATTGAGTTTCATCGTCTGCCCGGAAAAGAACGCAAGGTGCCGAGCTGCATCAGCTCGGCTGGCAGGCTTGTCGAACATCCGGCCGCAGACCTCGACTAGCGAATCGCCCCCCAAAACCAGCCGCCCCGGCGCGCTGACCGCGACCGCGAGCGCTTTGGCTTCGGCCAGAATCAGCGCCACTTCGCTACCGGGCACACCGATCAATTCGCGCTTGATCTCGGCTTCATCCACATCCGAACCGCGCGCTTCGAATGGCACACCCGCTGCGGTCAGCATTGCCTTGCGGCTTGCGCTTTGTGACGCCAGAATCAGCATGCTTTCTCTTTCACAGGGCCTTTGTCTTTCACAGAGACTTCGTCTTTCACAGGGCATGTCCTCCGCCCAAACCGCCGCCCGTCTCGGGGCGGCGCTCGTTATAGAGGTTGATAACGGCCGCCGCCGTCTCCTCGATCGAGCGGCGTGAGACGTCGATCACCGGCCAACCGTTATCCGCGAACATGCGCCGCGCATATTGCACTTCCCGCGCTACATGCTCGCTGTCGACATAAGCGGTCTCGGGCGCCTGGTTAAGCGAAAGCAACCTGTTCCGGCGGACCTGGATCAGCCGCTCCGGGCTGGTGGTGAGCCCGACGACAAGCGGACGCCGCAAGCTGAACAGAACAGATGGCGGAGGGCTTTCCACGACGATGGGGATATTGGCAACGCGGTAGCCGCGGTTGGCCAGGTAGATCGCAGTCGGTGTCTTGGAGGAACGCGAAACCCCTGCAAGCAGAATATCCGCTGCTTCCCAGTCTTCCCATGCAATGCCATCGTCATGGGCAATGGTGAACTGGATAGCCTCGACCCGGCGGAAATAAGCCTCATCCATCGTGTGCTGCCGGCCCGGCCTGCCCTTGGCCGCCTGCCCAAGCTGCGCTTCGAGCGCAAGCGTGACGGCATCGAGCGCAGGCACGCTGGGCAAGCCCAGCGCGGCGCAGCGGGTTTGAAGCAGCTCGCGCGTTTCGGCATTGACCATGGTGAAGAGGACCAACCCCGGATTCGCAGTAATCTCACCCATGATCCGATCAAGGTGCTGCTGCGAGCGGACCATCGGCCAGAAATGACGCACAACATCGGCATCGTCGAACTGCGCAAGGGCCGCCTTGGCGATCATCTCAAGCGTTTCGCCGGTCGAATCCGACAGAAGATGGAGATGCAGCCGCGCCATCGAAGTTCCTGATCGGCCTCCGGGAGAAGGCTGTGGATTGCATGAGGATAAACCACGGGAGAAAACGGCGGACAAGTTTGCGTTGCAATTATGCCCCCGACATCAGGCTACGCACAGTCAGATTGCAAACAGGCGCGGCAAACTGTCCACAGGCTGGGGACAGCAGGGACAAGTTTCGCTTGCCCCGGGTGGTTCCCAGCAACTGTTCAGAGTCGCTGACACGCTTTTTTGTGGAGACGGCGGGACAATTCGGGCAGATGCGTCTCGTCCCCGCTTTCCACAGGGCCAACAAACTACCTCAATCTGATTCAAGAGAATCTATAGATTTGAATTGGACCGATCGCCTGATGTCTGACCCTGCCCAAAAGCCGCTTCTCGCCACTCTCAAAGGCGCAAACCTTTCCCGTCGTCCCATCTGGCTCATGCGTCAGGCCGGACGGTACCTTCCGGAGTATCGCGAACTGCGCGCCGAGAAGGGCGGTTTCCTGGCGCTGGTTTATGATTCCGCAGCAGCAGCTGAAATCACGCTCCAACCGCTGCGCCGCTTCGGATTCGACGGTGCGATCCTGTTCTCCGATATCCTGATCGTGCCTTATGCGATGGGTCAGGACTTGCAATTTCTGGCGGGTGAAGGCCCGGCGCTCTCTCCTCGCCTGCTCGATGTGGGTCTGGAGACGCTCAGAAGCGTGCCTGAGCGCCTTTCGCCGATTTATGAGACCGTGGCACAGGTCAGCGCGGCCCTGCCGCCAGAGGCCACCATGCTAGGCTTTGCCGGCAGCCCCTGGACCATCGCGACCTACATGGTCGCTGGCGAAGGTAGCCGCGACCAGCACGACACCCGCGCCATGGCCTATCGCGATCCCGGTGCGTTCCGGGCGATCATCGATGCCATCGTCGACGTGACTGTGGAATACCTAAGCGGGCAAGTGAAAGCCGGCGCCGAGGGCCTGCAGTTGTTCGACAGCTGGGCAGGCAGTCTCGCCCCGGCAGAATTCGACCGCTGGGTTATCGAACCCAACGCGCGGATCACTCAGGCCATGCACAAGCTGCACCCTGATGTGCCGATCATCGGCTTCCCCAAAGGTGCCGGTGAAAAGCTGGCAGCCTATGCACAAGGCACCGGAGTGGATGCCATTGGCGTTGACGAGACCATCGATCCGGTCTGGGCGGCCAAGACCCTGCCTGCCGGTATGCCCGTGCAGGGCAATCTCGATCCGTTGCTGCTTCTGGCAGGCGGCCCTGCATTGAACGACGGTGCACGCCGCGTGCTGGATGTGTTTGCCGACCGGCCCCACGTGTTCAATCTGGGCCATGGCATAGGGCAGTTCACACCGATTGCGCATGTCGAGCAGCTGCTTGAGGTAGTGCGCGGCTGGTCGCGCTGAAGTGCAGATTGGGGCGGGATGATCCGCCCCAATTCCCAAGTTCCGGTCTGGCTGCAAAAGCGCTAGGCTCGGCAGAATGATGCAGGTTCTCGCAATGCTCTATCTCTGGCTCAAAGCCGGCCACGTCATTTTCGTGATCTTCTGGATGGCGGGGCTGTTCATGCTGCCGCGTTTCTTCGTCTATCATCAGGAAGCGCCGGAAGGATCGTCGGAAAACGCCATCTGGGTCGACCGCGAGCGCAAGCTGATGAAGATCATCATGTGGCCTTCGCTATTTGTGGTTTGGGGGCTTGGCCTTGCGCTGGCGGTCAGCGGGGAGTGGTTCACGCAAGGCTGGTTTCTGGTGAAGCTGGCGCTGGTGCTGGTGCTTTCAGCCTATCATATGTGGCTGGCAGGCTATGCCGTGAAGCTCGCGCAAGGGCAGCGACAGTTGACCGGACGGCAGCTGCGCCTGCTCAATGAAGTCCCGGGTGTGACTGCGGCGCTAATCGTGATCATGGTGATCGTGAAGCCATTCTGAAGCGACCTTTCAGCGATTGACCCCTCCGTCCGCGGAGCCTATGCGCCGCTTAGCAATCCGGTTTCCAGCAGAGCTCTTGTGCCCTGCCCTTAAGGTCCGCTTTCCCCAAGCCCCATGACCCACCGGCGCGCGCACCTGCTCCCTTTCGGATGAAGTCCAAGCCCATGCATCTCAAGGAACTGAAGAAAAAGACGCCCGCCGAGCTGGTCCAAATGGCCGAAGAGCTCGATGTCGAGGGTGCAAGCACGCTGCGCCGTCAGGATCTGATGTTCGCCATCCTTAAGGAAGTGGCGGAAGACGGCGAGGAAATCCTCGGAATTGGCACGATCGAAGTGCTGCCCGATGGCTTCGGTTTTCTGCGCAGCCCCGAGGCCAACTATCTGGCCGGACCGGACGATATCTATGTATCCCCCAATCAGGTCCGCAAATGGGGCTTGCGCACTGGCGACACCGTGGAAGGCGAAATCCGTGCGCCCAAGGACGGAGAGCGCTATTTCGCCATCACGCGGCTGATCAAGGTGAACTTCGATGATCCCGATGCCGTGCGCCACCGGGTCAATTTCGACAACCTGACCCCGCTCTATCCTAACGAGCGCCTGCGGCTCGATACACTTGATCCCACGGTCAAGGACAAGTCGGCCCGCGTGATCGACCTCGTCAGCCCGCAAGGCAAGGGCCAGCGCGCGCTGATCGTGGCGCCGCCGCGCACCGGCAAGACCGTGCTGCTCCAGAACATCGCCAAGGCGATCACCGACAACCACCCGGAAGTGTTCCTGATCGTCCTCCTGGTCGACGAGCGCCCCGAGGAAGTGACCGACATGCAGCGCTCGGTGAAGGGCGAGGTCATATCCTCGACCTTCGACGAGCCCGCGGGCCGCCACGTACAGGTCGCCGAGATGGTGATCGAGAAGGCCAAGCGCCTGGTCGAGCACAAGCGTGACGTCGTCATTCTGCTCGATTCGATCACGCGTCTGGGCCGCGCCTACAACACCGTGGTGCCGTCCTCTGGCAAGGTGCTGACCGGCGGTGTCGACGCCAACGCATTGCAGCGCCCCAAGCGCTTCTTCGGCGCTGCGCGCAATATCGAGGAAGGCGGCTCGCTCTCGATCATCGCCACCGCGCTGATCGACACCGGCAGCCGCATGGACGAAGTCATCTTCGAAGAGTTCAAGGGCACCGGTAACTCGGAAATCGTCCTCGATCGCAAGGTCTCGGACAAGCGCATCTTCCCCGCGCTGGATGTCGGCAAGTCCGGCACCCGCAAGGAAGAGCTGCTGGTCCAGAAGGACAATCTCAGCAAGATGTGGGTGCTGCGCCGCATCCTGATGCAGATGGGCACCGTAGACGCGATGGAGTTCCTGCTCGACAAGATGAAGGATTCCAAGACCAACGAAGATTTCTTCGCGACGATGAACCAGTAAGCACAACAGGGCCGAGGGGTCGGGCCGAAAACGGACGGACGGGAATACGTGCTCAGCCAGTATCTCTACATCAGCACCGCGCCGACCCTGCTGCGCGAGGAGGTGGACGCCATCCTCGCCGCGAGCGCGCGCAACAATCCGGCGCGCGGGATCACCGGGCTGCTGCTGTTCAACGGGCGCAACTTCCTCCAGCTGCTCGAGGGCGAGGAGGGCGAGGTCGCCGCGCTGATGGACACCATCACCGCCGACCCGCGCCATTCCGGCGTCTCGGTGCTCGATCGCCGCGCCATCGAGGGCCGCACCTGCCCCGACTGGGCGATGAAGCGGGTGATGATCGCCGAGAGCATCGAATCGCGCCGCGAGATGCTCGAGAGCGATCTGCCCCGCGGCCTCGATCCCGAGGTGCGCAAGATGATCGTCAACTTCGCTGTGCTGAACTAGGGCGGGCTTGATCGGCGTGACCTAGGGGAAACCCCTAGGTCGCGGCAAGCCGATGGCAGGCGCGGCAGGCGTATGATCTCCGCCGGACCAACCGGGGAGCGCCATGCGCCGCATCATTTATCGCAGCCTTGCCGCACCGGCGCTGGACCGGGCGGAGTTGTTCCGCCTGCTGCATCACGCCCGCACTGCGAACGAATCCTGCGGGCTGTCGGGCGTCCTGCTTCAATCTGACAACCGCCTGCTTCAGGTCCTCGAAGGACCGACATGG
>JAIXYF010000083.1 GCA_027490345.1 Novosphingobium sp. | reverse complement strand
TCTCGATCCCGCCGATGACGGTGTCCGCGCCTGCACCAGCGCGGATCAAAAGTCTGGCTCCGGCGATGGAAGCAGCGGTCAGGCCCGAAAGGTTGAGTTTGTCATCACCTGCGGTGCCGCGAAGTGACTGAGCGCCGCCGAGAAGCTCGATGCCGAAGAAACGTGCAGTGCCGGAATCCGCATTGAAGATGGCATTGTCGAAATCCAGCGAGTCATTCCCTGCCCCGCCATCGATGATGCCGCCAAGGATCGCGGTGTTGTACATCACGATGAGGTCGTTATCCCCACCGCCGTTGACGGTATCGGCAATCCCTTCGCTGGAAAGCCGGTCCGCACCCGCGCCGCCCGACAAGGTGTTGGTACCTGCTCCGCCATACAGGTGATCCACACCCGCGTCGCCGGTCAGAGCGTCGTTGCCCTCTTCACCGTTGAGATAATCGTCCCCTGATCCGCCTATCATGGTGTCATTGCCGACGCCGCCCATGATGAAGCTCCCGCCACTGCCCCCGATCAGCGTGTCGTTACCGCCATATCCATAGATGTCGTCATATCCGCCGCGCCCATCAAGGTAGTCATCACCCTCTGTACCGAGCAGCTTGTCGTATTCATCCGTGCCTATTTGTCTTGCCATCGCTTTTTCTTGTCCGGAAATTGCTTGAATTTCTATGATGTTTCAAAGTCACGGCGGGTCACGGTGACAGGTTCAACAACCCCCAGACCAAATCATCGCCGCACCTCCACCGAACCATAGGTCAGTTTGACCCAACACCCCGGCGGCTGCAAGCACCCGCGCATCAGACCAGAAGGCGCCAAGGTTCCTGCGACAAGGGCAGCACCGCCGCCTCTCCCGCGCCGCACGCAGCTTTCCTAGAGCCCCCTTTGCGCGGTATGGTGCCCGCCGCTCTTTGAACCGTGTTTCTGGCAAGGCCGCTCCCGCTGCCCCCTCTCCCGCCCGCGTCATGCTGGCTGGAAGGCAGGCCAGTCGGCGGCGGAAATGCCTTGAAAATCAGCAGCTCGCGCGCGTTCGTCCGGGGGAGCCGGGTTTTGCTTCACGACAGTGTCAACCGTGTCAACTTGTCCCCGCAGCGAGACCGCTCAACTCCGCACCAGCCGCCCCGGCCGCGCGCCGGTATCGGTATCGTTTTCGCGGATCATCACGCCGTTGCAGAACGTGGCGGCATAGCCCTTCACCGGCTGCATCAGCCGCGTGCCGCCCGCAGGCAGATCGTGGTGCGCCACGTGGGGGGATACGGTGAGCCCCGCATAATCGATCACATTGATATCCGCGCGCTTGCCCGGCTGCAGCAGGCCGCGATCGGCAAAGCCATAGAGCGCGGCGTTGCGGGCGGTCTGTTTGTGGACGAGGAACTCCAGCGGCAGCACGGGGCCGCTCTTCCTGTCCCGCGTCCAGTAGCTGAGCTGGGTGGTGGGCATCGTGGCATCGCAGATCAGCGTGACGTGGGCGCCCGCATCGGAAAGGCCGGTCACGGTATCGGGATGGCGCAGCATCTCTTCCAGCACGGCCAGGCTCTTGGGCTGGTTATCGCGCGTCAGCGCCTGAAAGCTGCGGCCTTCGTCTTCCAGCATCGCATCGTAGAGGTATTCCAGCGCATCGCGCCCCGCGGCCTTGGCCCGCGCGCCGATAGAGGCAGACTTGTCCGCTTCCAGATCGATCGGCGCAGTCAGCGGATAGAGGCTGGCAGCGCCGCGCCGGAACAGGCCATAGACGTTCTGCATGGATCCCGGCGCTTCGTGCGGCACATCGCGTTCGGACAGGATCTGGCGCTTGATGTCGGGATCGCGCATCGCCGCCACCCGCTCGGCCAGCGGCAAGTGGGCGAGCTTTTCGAGGTAGGTCGGGCGGCGCATGAAGGCGTGATAGCTGGAAAGGCCGTGGATGAAGCCGATGATGCGCGAGGGCACTTGCGGGAACAAGTGCGCACCCGCGGCATTGGCTTCGCGGCAACGGTCCAGCATCTGGCGCCACAGATCGGGGGCATATTCACGGATTTCGACCAGCGTGAAGGTCAGCGGGCGGCCGCTTTCCTCGGAAATGCGGCGAAACAGCTCAAGCTCCGCCAGCGGCTCGCTGCGTTCGCCGCCCAGCGCTTCCAGCTTGCCCACGGTGCCCGCCGGGATCGCCTCGATCACGCCTTTGCCGAGCTTTCTAAAGCGGCGGGCGATGGCGAGCAGTTCTTCCTCCGGCGCGAAGGTGCCCGGCACCGGTTCGCCCCACAGCGCGCGGTGGCCGATGGTGCGCGAGGTGGAAAAGCCCACCGCGCCCGCCGCCACGGCTTCCTCCACCAGATCGGCCATACGCTCGATCTCTTCGGGCGTCGCGTCCTCGTTGGTCCGCCCGCGCTCGCCCATTGCGTAGTATCGCACGGCGCCGTGGGCGATCTGCGCGCCCACATCGATCGCAAAGCGGCGCCCGGCGATGTAATCCATGTATTCGGGGAAGCTCTCCCAGCGACCCCACTCGATCCCGTCATAAAGCGCGGTGCCGGGGATATCCTCCACCCCCTCCATCAGCTCGATCAGCTCTTTTTCCTGCCCCGGCCGCACCGGCGCAAAGCCCACGCCGCAATTGCCCATGACCACGGTGGTGACGCCGTTGTGCGAAGAGGGCGCCAGCTCGTCGTCCCAGCTCACCTGGCCATCATAATGGGTATGGATATCGATCCAGCCGGGGGTGACGATATGGCCCTCAGCGTCAATCTCCCGCGCGGTCGGGCCGGAAATCTTGGGGCCGACTTCGGTAATCACGCCGTCCTTGAACGCCAGATCGCCGATAAACGGCGCCGCGCCCGAGCCATCGACGATCCTCCCGCCGCGAATGATCATATCGTGCATGGGCCGCTCCTCTCGCTTTTCAGGCACAAGACTATGGCAAGGCGCGCCGCGATGCGCCCAGCAAAATCGCTAGACGATCAGGATGTCCGTGGCGGCGAGCGCCATGCCGGGCACGAGAGGCAGACTGCGCAGCACCAGTGCTCCCCAGCACAAACCATGACCAATCCGGACCAATACTCGCACGAAAGAGGCATAGCAGCCCCAAAACTGAATATGCTGCCAATGGTGATTTAAACACGATGGCCCGCAAGCTTAATTGGTCATTAAGTGGTTCTGCAATCTATCTCTGATTTCAAGTTCGTAGTATTCTCGCAGCATAAGCTTTCTCCGAAGTGACGTATGCAAGGCAGTGCGAGGGACAGCGTGATTGCAGAATCGATATCTTTCGTGATGCGCGGATGGACGAAGGCCCTGTTTGCTTTCGCTCTGGCCTGCGGCCTCGCCGCTGCGGCGGCTGCACCAGGCGCAGTCCACGCCCAACCGGCCATCTCCCCGCAGGATGCAGAACGGTTCCTGCAGCAGGCCACGTTCGGGTATTCGGAAGCGGATGTCGCGCTGGTGCAATCGATCGGCTATTCGGCATGGATCGATCAGCAATTCGCTATGCCGGTGGAATACTCCCACCTTGCTGCATTCAATCGCCTCAATCCAGCCGTCGAAAATTCGAACAACACCATCATCCATCCCGGGATGTGGATCGGCTTCACCAAGAATGATCAATTGCGGCAGCGTTATCTTTTTGCGCTTTCACAGATAATGGTCAATTCAAGCTATACTCCGTCAACTTACGAGTATGGCAGGTCGCTGGCCCGCTATGTCGATATTCTCCAGACAACCGGACTGACGACATTCGGTGAGTTGCTGACACAGGTCACGCTCAATCCGTCGATGGGCGCCTTCCTGTCCAATCTCTACAATCGCGGCGATGATCCTGTAACCGGCTCGCAACCCGATCAGAACTTCGCCCGCGAGGTGATGCAGCTGTTTTCGATCGGATTGTGGCAACTCAATCCGGACGGCAGCCGCAAGCTGGATGCAAGAGGGCAGCCCATCCCGACGTATACGCAAGACGACGTTGTCGGCGTCTCGAAGGCCCTGTCCGGCTTTGCGTTCAAGGGCGCCACCAGGGATGACTGGGACTACAACAATTGCTTCTGCCAGCCCCCATCCGATCCGGCCGTTCAGGCAAAAGCGATGGCGGGCGCCGACTGGTATCACTCCTGGTCGGAGAAACGCTTCCTCGGTGTCACCATCAAGGCGGGTTCGACCAGTCCTGCAGCGGATCTCAAAGTGGTCATGGACCGTCTGGCCAAGCACCCCAATGTCGGCCCGTTCATCGGCAGGCAACTGATCCAGCGGTTCGTGACCAGCAATCCCAGCCCGGCCTACATCGCCCGCGTCTCTGCGGTGTTTGCCAATGATGGGGCCAAAGTGCGCGGCAACATGAAAGCCGTGATGAGGGCCATTCTGCTCGATCCCGAAGCGCGCGATCCCGGCAAAGTGAGCGATCCCACGTTCGGCCGCATCCGCGAACCGATCCAGCGCTATGCTCAGGTCCTGCGCGTGTTCAACGCCCGGACCGGCATAGACAGTGACGATTTCGGCATTCCCACCTGGGAGGGTTACCGGCGCAGAGGCCTCGGGCAGTCGCCGCTCCACGCCCACACCGTCTTCAACTTCTATTATCCTGATTTCAAACCGGCGGGGACCGAACTTTTCCGGCGCAATCTCGTTTCGCCCGAAATGCAGATCACGACCCCTGCATCGATCGGCGATGTCGATGATTTCATGTTGAATACGCTCGTTTTCGGCGGCCTGACGCGGTGGGTCAGCGAAGCGCAGCCTTATGCGCCGACCTTGACGCTCGATTACAGCGAGTGGCTGCCGCTCGTGCGCACGCCGCCGGTGCTGATCGAGAAGATGAACCAGCGTTTCATGGCCGGCCAGATGTCGACCACGCTGAAGCGCCAACTGCGCGATACTATGGCGGCCGTCACCTATGATTGGGCGCAGACCACCGGCGGGCTGAACCAGCTCAAATTCGCTCAGGCCATGCGGGTGTTGCTCGCGTCCGCCGAATACGTCGTCCAGAAGTAAAAGGGAAAGGCCATGACCCACGCAGCCTCGCGCCGCGAGTTTCTTCGCCGGGCATCCGCCTTTGCCGCGGCGGGCATTGCCTCTCCTTATGCCATGGGATTTGCCGGGATCACGGCGGCCTCCGCCCAGAACGCGGCTGATTACAAGGCGCTGGTCTATGTCTTCCTCAACGGCGGCAACGATCATTTGAGCAGCTTTGTGCCTTATGACAGCGCGTCCTATTCGCGCTATGCCAAAGTGCGCAAAGATCTCGCGCTTGATCGCGCAACCCTTTTGCCGATCACCGCGTCAAGCCCGCAGGATGGCCGCGAAATTGCCCTCAGCCCGCAAATGGGCGGCATTCAAAAGCTCTACAATGCGGGCCGCATTGCCATCGTGCCCAGCGTCGGCCCGCTGCTCCAGCCGACCACGCGGGCCGCGATTGATGCGGGCCGCGCGAAATTGCCCCGGCTGCTGGGCTCCCATTTCGACCAGGCCAATATGTGGGAAGGCCTCAATGAAGCCAGTGAGTATGGCTGGGGCGGGCGGATGGCCGATATTCTGGCAGCCATGAATGCCCAGCCGACGATGACCACCATCTCGGCGGTAGGGCACTCGCGCTTCGGGATGGGGGTGAACACATCGGCGTTCACTGTGGCGGATTATGGCGTGCCCCAGCCCTATTTCGAACCCGGATCGCCCTTCGAGCAAGCCGTGACCGGATCGGCCAGACGCACCAACCTGCTCGAAAAGGCCTATACGCAAGCGCATGAGAGCCTGCGCGACGTTTCGGGCATCATGAGCCGCGCCATCCTGCCGGATGAAACCTTTGGCAAAACACCCGGTCAGGGCATGAACGAACTGGCCAATGGCCTGCGCACCATTGCCCGGCTTATCGGGGCCAGCGGCGTGATCGGCGCACGGCGCCAGATCTTCTATGTCGAACTGAACGGGTTCGACACGCACAGCGATCAGAAGGCCCTGCATCCGCAACTGATGAAGAAACTGAACGACGCGCTGGTCTTCTTCGATTCCATGCTCGGCAAAATCGGGATGCGCGATAACGTCACGCTCTTCACATCGTCTGAATTTGGCCGCAACTTCACGCCCAACGGGGATGGCACCGATCATGGCTGGGGCGCGCATCATCTTGTCATGGGCGGTGCAGTAAAGGGCGGGAATATCTATGGCAAACTGCCCTTGATCAGCCTGAATGGCCCAGACACCGCCTATTACGGCGGTCCGCTGCTGCCCAGGATTTCCGCCTCGCAATATGCAGCGACCCTGGGCAAATGGATGGGCCTCAGCAACAGCGCGCTGCGCGATATCCTGCCCGATCTGGCCCGCTTCAACACCAGCGATCTCGGCTTCATGGGTTAGCGGCACACGCTCTCGGGCGTTCTACCGCACCACCTCGCCGCCTTTCATCACATGCGCCACGCGTTCCAGCACGGTCACGTCGGCGGTGGGATCGCCCGGCACCGCGATCATGTCGGCGTAATGCCCCGGTGAAAGCGCGCCCACGTCCTTGCTCCAGCCCATGAGCGACGCCGCGCTCGTCGTCGCCGCCTGAATCGCCTGCATCGCCGTCATGCCATAGCGCACCATATAGGCAAACTGGCGCGCGTTTTCGCCGTGGGGAAACACCCCGGCATCAGTGCCGAACGAAAGCCGCACCCCCGCCTTCACCGCCTTGGTGAAGCCTTCGCGCTGCGCGGCCGTCGTCTCGTCGTTCTTGCGCAAGTAGTTTTCCGGCCACTTCTCGCGACGGCCCACTTCGGCGATATAGTCGCCGTTGTAGATATCCATGTCGAGCCAAACGCCCTTGGCCTTGGCCAGCGCCAGCCCCTCATCATCGATCAGGCTGGCATGTTCGATCGCGCGCACCCCGGCGCGGATCGCCGCCTTGATCCCGCCTGCGCCGTGGGCATGCGCCGTCACCCAGGATTTGCGCGCGGCCGCGACGTCCACAGCGGCGCGCATTTCCGCCTCGGTCATTTCCTGCTGTCCGGCCTCGGTCCCGCTGGCCAGCACCGCGCCGGTGGCAATGAGCTTGATCGAATCTGCGCCGTGCTGAAACAGGTAGTTCACCTTGGCGCGCGTATCGTCCGGACCGTTCACCACGCCCGCACGCATGTCGTCCGGAATGCGCACTTCGGGCGAGAAGCCGGTCACTTCGTCGCCGCCGCCCGGCACCGTGACATAGGCGCCCACCGCCTGCATGCGCGGGCCTACCACATCGCCCCGGTCAATCGCATTGCGCAGCTCCACATCGGCAAAGGCGCGGAAAGAGCCCACATCGTGTACCGTGGTAAAGCCCGCCATCAGCGTGGTGCGAGCATTGCGCGCGCCAATAAAGGCAATCTCCATCGGCGAATGCAGGAGCGGCTCGGCCACATTGGAGGACTGCTGGGTATCGGCCAGATGGACATGGCAATCGATCAGGCCGGGCAGCACGGTGAAGGCGGACCAATCAACCAATTTCGCGCCATCGGGCAAGGGGCCATCGGGCAAGACGGCAGCGACGCGCCCATCTTCCACGCGCAGCACCCGCGCGCCCAGCACTGCGCCGGCTTCGGGATCAACCAGCCGTCCGGCCCGGACATAGAGCGTTTCGGCAGACGCAGGCACACAAGCGAGCGCGAGCGATGCGGCGAGAAGCATTCGGATCATGCGCGGCATCCTGCCCCATCCGTGCCGGGTTGGCGAGTGCTCAGGAGGCCGGGTTATACTTCGTCAGGAAGGCTTCCAGCTTGTCGAGCCAGAGCTGGAGGTTGGCATCGCTCGAAAATCCGTGCCCTTCGCCCTTCAAAGTAATGAACTCATAAGGTTTGCCCGCCTTGGCGAGCGCATCGGCATAGAGCTTCGATTGCTTGTAGGACACGCGCTGGTCTGCGTCGCCATGCACGAGCAACAGCGGCACCCTAAGCTTGTCGATGGCATGGAGCGGCGAAACCGTGGTCAGATCGAAGGTTTCAGCCCCCTGCACCGTGCGCCGCCAGTCCTTGCGGTAGCGCTTCGAAATCTTGAACGCGATCTGATACTTGAGTTGCCGCTTGAGGTCTGAAATGCCCGCGAAGCTGGCGGCACAGCGATAGCGTTCGGGGTTGCGCACCGCGCCCCACAGCGCGGCATAGCCGCCATAGGAACTGCCCACGATGCATACGCGCTTCGGATCGATGATGCCCTGCTTCGCCAGCCAATCCATCCCATCGTCCAGATCGTCCTGCATGGCGCGGCCCCACTGCCCCTCGCCCTTCTCGTAAAACGCCTTGCCATAGCCGCCCGAGCCGCGAAACTCGGGCTGGAGCACCGCATAACCGCGATTGGCGAGGAACTGCACATCGACATCGTAGGTGCCATCATCGCGCACATCATACGGCCCGCCGTGAGGCAGGACGATCAAGGGCAGGTTCTTCGCCTCGCGCCCCTTGGGCAGCGTCAGGTAGGCAGGAATCTCCAGCCCGTCTCGCGTCTTGTAGGTGGTATAGCGCGTGGCCGTCAGCTGCGCAGGCCTCAGCTTTTCGTTGGCCTGCGCGAACAGTTGCATGACCCCGGCCGCCTGATCGAACACATAATAGCGCCCCGGATCGTTGGAGCCGCCGATGTGCACAAGCATCCGCGAACGGTCGCGCGAATAGCTGACAATCGTTGCCATCCGGTCGCCCACCGCACCCGCCACCGCCTTGTCGATAGCCTCCTGCACTTTGGCGAGCTCGGCATCGAACCAGTGCGCCCGCGGGCGATCATCGGTGAACCAGGCGGCATAGAGGTTGGCGCCATCGAGCTGCGTATCGAAGTCGTCGATATCGACACCGGGCGCTTCGAACACCATCTCGCCGCGCTGGCGCGTGGCAAAGTTGAAGCGCCACAACGCATAGCGCCCGGTCGCCTCGTTGAGCATGATGCGGTAGCCTTCGTCGGTGCCCTGATAGATGCGGAAGGCATCGAACCCAGCCTCGTCATCATCGTTGCCGGCGCGCACCACAGTGCGGAAACCTTCGCCGTCCTTGGCGCGGTAGATCATCTTCCAGCTGCTTTCGCCAAACACGAAGCCGGCGCGGACAACGCCCTTGTCATCGGCATACCAGTTCCACAGCCCATCACGCGGAGCCACGATCTGCTTCGCCTTGTTGCTGGCCAGATCGATCCGCGAAACGCTGGGATAATCGTAGATGGTCTGCTGGAAGGCCAGCAGGATGGATTGGCCGTCCGGATCCACCCAAAGCACATCGTCTCCGGTCAGCCCCTCGGTCTTGCCGCCGATAAAGCGCTGCTGGCCCGCCGGGATATCGTAGACGAGGAGCCTGGTCTGCCACGCATCCTCGCCTTCCCAGTCCACTGTCTTGCCCAAGCTGAACAGCACGCGCTCGTTCCCGGCCCAACGAAACCAATCAAGATCGAGCGTCTCACCGGGATTGAGCAGCTTGGATTCGCCCGTTTCAAGCTTGAATATGCCAAGCTGCTTCTGCCCCTTCAGCGTGACATAAGCGGCAATTCGCGTGCCATCAGGCGAAAGGCGCGGGCTGGAAATGAACGGCAATTGCGAGAGGATGGTGGTCGGGATCGTCTCCGTTTGCCCAGAGCCAGTTGCGACAGGTGTTGGAGCAGCAGATGGGGGAGCGGCAGATGCGGGAGCAGCAGGCGGATCAGCCGCCAGCGCGGCCATTGGCGCCAGTGCCATAGCTATGCCGATCAGCACCTCTGCAGCAAAACGCCGCCCAGCCACACAATCAAAAACACCCTTCATGCTGCCCCCTGCATCCCGGTCCCCCGGCGGAAGGCTATGCCGTGGCAACCCCGTCCTCAAGCCTGCAATTGCCCCGAATTGACCGGATCGGTTGCTTCTCAGAGCGCAGCGCGCGCAATCCGGGCCTCCAGCGCCGCAAGATCGGGTGCATCAGCCAGTGCCAGCGTACGCACATCGGCCAGTTCTTCCGCCAGTTCCACAGCCAGCGCAGCGCGCCGTTCCAGCCGTGCGGCATTGTCGAACGCCGTGCCCGGGCGCTTGGAATAAGTGGTGAACAGCGGCCCCGCCGCCACCCCGGCAATCCGCGCCGGATCGGCTGACCGACCGAGCCGGGGAGCAAGCGCGGCCAGTGTTGCGGCGGGATCGGCATAGAAGCGCTCGGCATCGAGCGTCACGGCATTTGGCATGGCATCCAGCGCCGCCACAAAGGCGCGCATCTGCCACAGCCACAGCGCGGCAAGGCATGTCGCATCGCCCGAGCCCGGCACGGCGCCCGCAAACTGCGCGGCGATCTGGCGCACCCAGCCCCGGTGCTGGGGGCTGCGCAGCACGGCGAGCGCATAGTCCTCCAGCCCCAGATGCAGGAACACCGCAGGCGCTGCCGGGTCCGCTTCAGCGATGGCAGGCAGCAGCGCGTTGACCGGCACATTGGCCTTCACCAGCGTCGGCTCCTCCCCGCCATAGCGGCGCGCCAGCATGGCCAGCACCAACCGCAACCGCGCCGGATCAGGCGCAAAGGCCAATTGGCGCAGCGCCATCGGTTCGCGCAGCACGAGGCCGGTGGACACCGCCTCCAGCGCGCGGGCGAGCAGCGTGGAGCCGCAATGCGCCACGTGGAAAATCCACGCCGTCGTCTGCTGCGGCGGTGCGGCTTGGGCCAAGGACGCCGCCGCAACCTGCATGGCGGCATCGCTGGCAGGGGAAATCCGAGCATCGAGGAAGATCGAGCGCGCATAGGCCGCCCGGTCCATCGCCGCGATCACCGCATCTGCCCCTTCGAAGGAATGCAGATAGTGATCGGGCGAGGCGGCAATGTTCGCGAGGCTGGGCGGCATGCGCGCAGCATAGCGCGCTGAGCGCCTCGGGCTATGGAAAACGCCGCCACGCTGGGCTAACCGGCAATGCCATGGCTCTGATCGATCCCCCCGCGCCCGGGCGTCCTTATGCGGTGATCACGCCCACTGGCGGCGAGCCGCTCGGCGCGCTTGATCCGGCGCTGGTGGAAGCGGCCTACAAGGCGCACGGCGCGCTGCTGCTGCGCGGCTTTGGCGCAGGAGCCGACAGCGCCCTCGAAGCCTTCCGCCGCTTTGCCCGCAGCCATTGCCCCACTGCCGTGATCAACGAAACGCCGGGCCGCGCCGTGCTCGATGCCGCGCATTCGATCCAGGGCGTGGATGGCGGCACCAATGCCTTTGCGCTCCACCCCGAATTGGCGCGCGAGCCGTGGAAGCCCGATGCCGCGCTGTTTGGCTGCCTCAGCCCGCCGGGCCAGAACGGGAGCGGGGGCGGCGAGACAACGCTGTGCGACGGTGTGGCGCTGGCCGCCGCGCTGCCGGATGTGGTGCAGCGGGGGCTGGAAGGGCGGCGGCTGGTGCATGTGATGGGCGTTTGGCCGCAGTTGCTGCGCTTCTGGCTGGGCACCGATAGCCCAGACGATGCCCTGCTCGCCAACCCGCCCCGCCCGGTGCCCTATCGGTTCTGGCGCCTGCCCGATGGCCGCATCGCGCGCGAGTTTTCGCGGCCCGCGCTGCACAAACCCATGTTCGCGGATGGCCCCGCGTTCGGCAATTTCCTGCTGTTCGCGCGGTTCAACAACGGGCGCGGCAACTTCCCGCTGCTCGATGATCTGACCCCGGTGCCGGAGGAATGGCTTCAGGCAATCCACGCAGCGGGCGAAGCCCTCACGGCCGAAGTGCGCTGGCAGGCAGGCGATGTGCTGATGCTCGACAACACGCGCTTCCTCCATGGCCGGCGCGCGATTGCAGACGCGGCGGAGCGGACCATCGCGACGTTCTTCGGCTATGTGCGCTATGCGCTGCCCGATGCGGAGGAAATGCCCGATGCGCCTTGGCGGAAGGCGGATTTCCGGCCGCCGCTGCCGCCGGTTTAAAGCCCCTCCGTCAGCCCTTTGGGCTGCCACCTCCCCGAGACGAGCTCGGGGAGGGATTGAGTTTAGGCCGCTTCGGCTTTCCGCTCCGCGCGCTCCAGGTTAAGCGCTTCGGCCAGCGTGAACGCCAGCTCGATGGATTGCGCCGCGTTGAGGCGCGGGTCGCAGTGGGTGTGATAGCGGTCGGCGAGGCTGGCTTCGCTGATCGCAATCGCGCCGCCGGTGCACTCGGTCACGTCCTGCCCGGTCATCTCGATATGGATGCCGCCCGCATGAGTGCCTTCGGCGCGGTGGACGGCGAAGAAGCCCTTCACTTCGCTCAGGATGCGGTCGAACGGACGGGTCTTGTAGCCGTTGTCGGCCTTGATCACGTTGCCGTGCATCGGATCGCAGCTCCACACCACCGGGTGCCCTTCGCGCGCCACTGCGCGGACGAGCGGCGGAAGGCCGGCTTCCACCTTGTCGTGCCCGAAGCGGCTGATCAGCGTCATCCGGCCCGGCTCGCGCGCCGGGTTCAGCGTATCGAGCATCCGCAGCAGCGCGTCCGGCGTCAGGCTGGGGCCGCACTTCATGCCGATGGGATTGCCCACGCCGCGCAGGAATTCAACGTGCGCCGATCCCTCGAAGCGCGTGCGGTCGCCGATCCACAGCATATGCGCGCTGGTGTCGTACCACTGGCCGGTGAGCGAATCCTGCCGCGTCATCGCCTGCTCGTATTGCAGCAGCAGCGCTTCATGGCTGGTGTAGAAGGTGGTGCCCTGCAGCTGCGGCACGG
>JAIXYF010000196.1 GCA_027490345.1 Novosphingobium sp. | reverse complement strand
TGAACGCTCACTGCATACGAATGCAGCAATTGATTATAATGCAAAATTTACCGTTTTAAATCGCTTGAATCCCCACTTTTGCGTGAGTGAAATGCAATTAATGCAAGTGCAATGCCATGTTTCGCACTTGCGAAGACTCGGGGTGGGGCGCACTAAGAACACGCCTTTCAGGCATCCTCTCCCAAACTTTCAAAGGGCCATCCGGCAACGGGTGGCCCCTTTTTTTTGGTCTGCTGCCAGCGCAGGGTTCACCCATGCGGCAGGATCACTGTGCGGCCCCTCACCCGCCTCTCGCGCATCGCCTGATAGGCTTCGCGCCAATCGGCCAAGGGCACGGCGCAATGGATATGCGGGCGGATGCGGCCTTCGCCTGCCAGCTTCAGGATCGCGGCCATGTCCTCCCGCCCGCGTTCGGGGAAGCGGCGGCCATATTCGCCTGCGCGCACGCCGACGACCGAGAATCCCTTGATCAGCGGAATGTTGGTGCGCACCTCAGCAATACGTCCGCCGGCAAAGCCGACAACCAGCAGGCGCCCGCCAAATGCCGTGTAGCGGCAAGCCTCGTCGAATACATCGCCGCCCACCGGATCATAGACGAGGTCTGCGCCGCGCCCGCCGGTGCGTTCGAGGATCTGATCGCGCAGGCCGGTGGGGCCAGCCAGCACGTGATCGGGCGCATGGAGGCGCTGGATCGCCTCGCGCTTTTCAGGGCTGGAGGCGACGGCGATCACGGACAGCCCAAGCGCCTTGCCGAGATCGACGGCTGCCAGCCCCACCCCGCCTGCGGCACCGTGGACCACCAGCGTCTCGCCCGGCTGGGCCTGACCGATGCGCATGATGGCCGTGTAGGCGGTGATATACGCGGCGCGCAGGGCAGCCCCTTGCGCGAACGACATGCCTTCGGGCAGCGGGGTGAGCGCGGCATCGGCGAACACGCCGTATTGCACCACAGCGCCGGTCTGCGCCGCCACGATCACTTTGTCGCCCGCCTGCCAGCGGCTACCCTCACCTGCCTGAACAACGACGCCAGCCGCTTCCATGCCCGGCACGAAGGGCAGCGCAGGCTTGGCCTGATAAAGCCCCTCGGTCATCAAAAGGTCGGGAAAACCCAGCGCGGCGGCCTCGATCCGCACCAGCGAAGTGCCAGGCGCAGGCGCAGGCACGGGGCGCTCGGCAAGGCGGACGCCGGCAAGATCCGGGGCGAGTGCAGACACTTCAAGGACGTGCATGATTGTTGGCAGCATGGGTATGGACATGGGCATGGGCGTTCGTTCTCCCGCCCATGTCGATGCCTCAGCCGCCCCTCCGCGTCCAGCCCCCCGGTCCGGCCCCGTCCAGCCCAGTCCAGCCTCAGGTGGCCAATGCCCGCTGGTGCAGGCGCGTTATCGCGTCGAGCGCGGAGAGCAGCGCGCCTTCCTGCCAGCAGCCATAATAGGAGCAATGCTCACCCGCCAGGACAATGCGCCCGTCCATGGCAACAAGATCCTGATAATGCGCCGCGCGGCTTTCCTCAGTCCACATGGCGCAGCAGCCAAGGATCCAGGGCATGCGGTTCCACGCGACGCTCGCGCCAGACAGGAATTCGGACTTGTAGTGCGCGGGATGGAACACTGAACCTTGTTCGAGCGCGGCCTGGATGCGCTTTTCCGGCGTCATCCCTGCGAGGATATAGGCACCCACGCCGAAGGGATAGGCACCGAGCAGGACCGCCGGGCCATCGCTGAAGCAGCCGTGGCCTGGATAGCTGACAAGGCCGATCGCCTGATCGGTGAACGAGCTGCCGCCATAGATCGCATCCTCGGTTTCCCAGAAGCGGCGTTTCATTTCGAGCCCGATCTTCACCGAATTGCCATAAGGCAGCGCCTTGATCGCCGCCCTCTTGCCGTCGGAAACTTGCAGGTCGATCTGGCTCAGTACTGCCGCGGGAATGGTGCAGACCATCCAGTCGGCCCGCGTTTCACCAGTGGCGCCAGACTTCGCATCGGTCCACGAGGCAGTTACGCCGCGCTCGTCCTGCGCGATCCGGCTGACCCGTGTGCCATAGCGGATAAGTTTGGCCACCCGCGCCTTGAACGCCTTGCCGATATGATCCATCCCGCCCTTGGCCTGAAACATTGCGGGCTGCATCACATGCTCGGCGAAAAAACCCAGCTGCTCCCAGATCCGGCTATCGAGCGTATCGCCAAGGCTGGAGGGATCGTTGGGAATGGGGGCACCGCTCACCCCGCCGCCCGGTGCTCGCTCCCAGCCGCGCTGCTCGCCCAGCTTGTCGCTCTTCACATAGGCCATGTTCTTGTCGAGCACGCCCCAGCTGCGCATCGCCTCAAGCAGCCTAGCCTTGTCTGGTGCCGAAACCGCCTGATCCAGCGCCCCGGCATTCAGCGCCTTGCCGAGCAGTTCGGAGACATGGCCTTTCCAGTCGATCGTGAGGTCGCGGAAGCGCTGCGGCTTGCCGCCGAACGCCGCTTTGCGGTGGACAAAGGCGTTGTGGTTGGTTTGCAGGAACGGTTCAAGCTCGACACCAAACTGCTTGCAATAATGAATCACGGTGCGGTGATGATGGGGAATGCGCCACGGCCCGGGATTGAGATAGTTGCCGGGAGAAAAACCGACCTTCTGAACCGAGCCCAGCTCAGAGACAGTATTGCCGCCGCGCAAGGTCATGTTGCGCCCGCCCGCGCGGGTCTGCACTTCGAGAATCTGGACCTTGTAGCCCGCCTTTGTCAGCTCATAAGCAGCCAGCATGCCTGCCAGCCCTGCGCCGAGTACCAGCACTGAGGCCCCCGGCCTGGCTCCCGAAAGCTGCGGCGGGCCGGTGAACTGCGATTCCGCCGCATGGCCCAGCGCCGTCATCGCCTGGTAGAGCGCCGCGCCGCCGCCGACCTTGCCGATCATCGAGAGCAAATCGCGGCGGGTCTGCGGCAGGATCGGATGGCTCATGCTAGAACTTTCACAAGACGCAGGGGGGGCGAAAGGCGCGGATGGGCCGGCATCAGTGGCCGCAATTGCAATCGGGCACAGGCGGATTGTCGATCGTGATACGGTCAAGATCAGCGACAGTGACCGTATCGGGATAGGCGTTGAAATGTCCGCGCACGTAATTGATCACCGCGGCGATCTGGGGCCGGGTCAGCATGCCCGAGAACCACGGCATGCCGCCACGCCCCTTGAGCACAACGATGCTGGCATAATCATGGTCTGCAAGGCGCGGATTCCCGGCGAGAGTGGGGAACATCGCTCCGGGCACACCGCCGCCCTTTGCATCGGCCATGTGGCAGGATTGGCATATCTGTTCGTAAATCTCGCGCCCTTCGTCCGCAACCGCGACCGAAGAGCCGCCGCCACGATCCTGCGCTTGTCCGGGGCTACCGAGCGCAAGGGAAACGGCCAGCGCAAGACCGGCGGCGAACAAGGAGGCCCCTCGAAATCCCGGCAAGATCTTGCCCCCACTCCTGCATTCGTCGGACGACCCGAATATGCTATGCTGCATTGCAGCGCCGTCAATGCAAATATTGCTGGACCAGTACATCGGAGCCCCGACCTTTAGGGCACCGCGCCGCAAGCACCCACCCCAGACCGGGGCTTTTGCAGCTGCGAATTGGGGCTTATGATCCGGCGCGTGACGCGCTATCGTCCGCCGATCACCTTCTTGGGGGAACCACATATGCGTACCGCGTTGATCTCTGCCGCCGCACTCGCCGTTGCCGCACTCGCTCTTGCCGCGCCCGCCCATGCCCAAGTGACTCGCGTGCAGAGCAATCCGCAATCGCTGATCCTTGACGGGGCGGATGTGAAGGCAGGCACGGACTTGTTCTATCTTTCCGGCCAGCTCGCCTCGCCAATCGATCCGACCAAGACGTTTGCCGACGTGAAATCAATCGAGGACCTCGGCGATACCAAGACCCAGACGATCAGCACGCTGAACCGGATCAAGACGATCCTCGAAGGGCGCGGCTATGCGATGTCGGACGTGATCAAGTTGACACTGTTTGTCGCGGCCGATCCAAAGCTTGGCAAAATGGACTTTGCTGGCGCAAACGAGGGCTTCAAGCAGTTCTTCAAGACCGCCGAAAACCCCAATACGGTGGCGCGATCAACCTTTCAGGTGGCAGCGCTGGCAGGCCCCTACTTCCTGATCGAGATCGAGGCGATCGCCGCAAAGAAGCGCTGACAAGGGTCGGAACGGATCGACCGCACTCCATCGCAATCGTATTCTCTTGGACACGCGCAGCGCATCGGTCTCTTGCTCGATGCGAGGTGGCTTGCCGTAAGTGACTTCCCTCGCCTAGTCTGCGAGGAGAAGAACCGGGGGAGGCCGGATACCATCAGGACGCCGAAGCGAGGGCCGCATCAGAAGCCCGTGCGTTGCCGTGCCTGCCCAGAGGAGTGACGATCCGTGCGCCCCGATCAGAGTGACCAGTCCGCCACCAGTGCACCGCGCACCGATCCATCCGACATGCAGGCCCATATCCTTGATGTGCTGCGCAAGCGCGTGGGCAAGGACGTGCATTCCGCCACACCGAACGACTGGTTCACCGCCACGGTGCTGACCTTGCGCGATAAGGTCATCGATCAGTGGATGGAATCGACGCACCGCACTTATGAGGCTGCGGGCAAGCGAGTCTATTACCTCAGCCTCGAATTCCTGATCGGACGGCTGCTGCGCGATGCGCTTTCGAACATGGGCCTCACGCGCGAAATGGAAAAAGCGCTGCGCTCCTATGGCTTCGATCTTTCGGCGATCGAGGATCTGGAGCCGGATGCAGCGCTGGGCAATGGCGGACTTGGCCGCCTCGCCGCATGTTTCATGGAAAGCCTCGCCAGCCTCGATATCCCGGCGTACGGCTACGGCATCCGCTATGTAAACGGCATGTTCCGCCAGCGGCTCGATGATGGCTGGCAGGTGGAACTGCCCGAAACCTGGCTGAGCCACGGCAACCCCTGGGAATTTGACCGCCGGGAAAGCGCCTACCGCATCGGCTTCGGCGGCGAAGTGGTGGACAAGGGTGACCGGGTGGAATGGTTGCCCGCCGAGCACGTGGAAGCCTCCGCCGTCGATACGCCGGTAGTGGGCTGGCGCGGCAAACGGGTCAACACGCTGCGTCTGTGGACCGCGAGCGCGCTCGATCCCATTCGCCTCGATGCCTTCAATGCAGGCGATTACACCGGGGCGCTGGCCGAGGAAGTGCGCGCCGAAACGCTGGTGCGCGTGCTCTATCCGGCGGATTCCAGCCCGGCAGGGCAGGAACTGCGGCTGCGGCAGGAGTACTTCTTCACCTCCGCATCCATCCAGGACATCGTGCGCCGCCATGTGCAGACGCATGGCAATATCACCAGCCTGCCGGACAAAGCGGCGATCCAGCTGAACGATACGCACCCGGCGGTGGCCGTGGCGGAAATCATGCGTCTGCTGGTCGATGTGCATGGGCTGGATTTTGGCGAAGCGTGGGAACTGACGCGCCGCACGGTGGCCTATACCAACCACACCCTGCTGCCCGAAGCGCTGGAAAGCTGGCCCCTGCCCTTGTTCGAACGGCTGCTGCCGCGCCACATGCAGATCATCTATGCGATCAACAGCCGCGTGCTGCGCGAAGCGCGCAAGGCCGGGCTGGACGAGCGCGCAATTGCCGCAATCAGCCTGATCGACGAAGGCGGCGAACGGCGCGTGCGCATGGCGAACCTTGCGTTCGTGGGCGCGCACAGCGTGAACGGGGTGGCCGCGCTCCACACCGAGCTGATGAAGTCCACCGTGTTTTCCGATCTTCACGCGCTGTATCCCGCGCGGATCAACAACAAGACCAATGGCGTCACTCCGCGCCGCTGGTTGCAGCAGTGCAATCCGGGCCTTGTCGGGGTGATTACCGATGCGATCGGCCCGGCGTTCCTCGATGACGCGGAAAAGCTTTCGGACCTCAATGCCTTGGCCGGAGACGCCGCACTGGGTGAGCGGATCGCCGAAGTGAAGCGCGCCAACAAGGTGGCGCTGGCGGGCTATGTGCGCCAGACAATGGGCATCCGGCTCGATCCCGATGCGCTGTTCGATGTGCAGATCAAGCGCATCCACGAATACAAGCGCCAGCTGCTCAATCTGATCGAGACGGTGGCGCTTTACGATCAGATCCGCAGCCATCCGGAGCGCGATTGGGTGCCCCGGGTCAAAATCTTCGGCGGCAAGGCGGCATCGAGCTATCACAACGCCAAGCTGGTCATCAAACTGGCGAGCGACATTGCGCGGCGGATCAATGCCGATCCTTCGGTGGGCGGGCTGCTCAAGGTCGTGTTCATGCCCGATTACAACGTTTCGAAGGCTGAGCGGATCATTCCGGCGGCGGACCTTTCGGAACAGATCAGCACGGCGGGCATGGAAGCTTCCGGCACCGGCAACATGAAGTTTGCGCTGAACGGCGCGCTGACCATCGGCACGCTGGACGGCGCGAATGTCGAGATCAAGGACCGGGTGGGCGATGAGAACATCGTGATCTTCGGACTGACCGCAGATGAAGTGGCGGAAAAGCGCGCCGGGGGGTATGATCCGCGCTCGGTGATCGAAGCGAGCCGCGAATTGCAGCAGGCTGTTTCGGCCATTGCCACGGGCGTGTTTTCACCCGATGATCCCGCGCGCTATGCCGGCCTCATGGGCGGGATCTATGAGCATGACTGGTTCATGGTCGCCGCCGATTTCGATGCCTATCACGCGGCGCAGCGCCGGGTGGACCGCTTGTGGGAAGACCAGGCCGGATGGCGCGAAAAGGCGATCCGCAATATCGCCAATGTCGGCTGGTTTTCCTCTGACCGCACGATTGGCGAATATGCCCGCGATATCTGGGGAGTTGGTCCGGCTTCATGAAACCCTCTCCCGCCGCGCTCGAAGCCCTGCTGAACGGAACCCATGCCGATCCGTTTGCCCTGCTGGGCATTCACGAAGGGCCGGGCGGTGCGTTTGCCCGGGCGGTGCTGCCGGGGGCGGAAACGGCGGAGGCACATTCACTAAGCGGCGAAGCGCTAGGCGCATTGACGCGGATTGATGATCGCGGGTTGTTTGAGGGCCATGTTGCTGGGACGCGCCAGCCGGTGAAGTATCGCTGCACGGCCCAATCAGCTGGGGGGGCCGGACACGAATGGTGGGTGACAGACCCCTATTCCTTCGGCCCGGTTCTGGGGCCGCTCGATGATTTCCTGATAAACGAGGGCACGCACCTCAGGTTGTTCGACAAGCTGGGCGCGCATGTCATTGATCATGAGGGCGCGCGCGGCGTGCACTTTGCGGTGTGGGCGCCCAATGCCGAGCTGGTTTGCGTGGTCGGCGATTTCAACGATTGGGACGGGCGTCGCCATCCGATGCGGCGGCGCGCGGACATCGGCGTGTGGGAAGTGTTCCTACCCGATATCGAAGCCGGGTGCGCCTACAAGTACCGCGTGGTTGGCCCCGGCGGCACAGTGCAGCCGCTCAAGGCCGATCCCTTCGCGTTCCGATCCGAACTGCGTCCCGCCACGGCCAGCGTGATCGCCGCGCCCGATGCGCATGAATGGGGCGATGCGGCGCACCGCGCGAACTGGGCGAAGATCGACCCGCGCCGGGTGCCAATTTCGATCTACGAGGTCCATCCCGGATCATGGCAGAAGCCGGATGATGCCACAAACGGGGGCCGCGAGTTCTACAGCTGGGACGAGCTGGCCGACCGGCTGATCCCCTATGTGATCGAGATGGGCTTTACCCATATCGAGTTTCTGCCCGTTTCCGAGCATCCCTACGATCCCAGCTGGGGCTATCAGACCACCGGCTTGTTTGCCCCATCTGCCCGGTTTGGCGAGCCGGAGGGCTTTGCCCGGTTTGTCGACGGCGCGCACCGCGCGGGCGTGGGCGTGCTGATCGATTGGGTGCCCGCGCACTTCCCGGTCGATACGCATGGGCTGGCAAGGTTTGACGGGACCGAGCTGTATGAACATGCCGATCCGCGCCTTGGCTTCCACCCCGATTGGCAGACCGCGATCTACAATTTCGGGCGGCGAGAGGTGTCCAGCTTCCTGGTCAACAACGCGCTGTTCTGGGCCGAGCGCTATCATGTCGACGGG
>JAIXYF010000418.1 GCA_027490345.1 Novosphingobium sp. | reverse complement strand
GAAAACTGGAGCGGGCGAAGGGATTCGAACCCTCGACCCCAACCTTGGCAAGGTTGTGCTCTACCCCTGAGCTACGCCCGCTCGTGCGTTTCGGGTCGGGCTGCTGCGAGGCTCCCGACCGGGGTGAAGCGCGCCCTTAGCTGCCCCGCGTGGCCCGCGCAACAGCAAAAATGCGCTGCAGCGGCGACAGGGGCCTCGCTTGCCCGCAAATGCCCTTGCCGAACGGCCCCCGCTTCCCACATGGGGAACCGGACACCTGTTCCAGTTTCAATTCCAGTTCCAGCGCGGAGACCGACCAGTGGCAAGCCTTGGCCTCAATCTCGATGAACAAAAAGCGGTGGACCGCTTCCGCAAGGCCGTGGTCGAACCTTCGATGACCAAGCTGGTGGTCCTCGATTTCTGGGCCGAATGGTGCGGACCGTGCAAGGCGCTGACCCCGCTGCTGGAAAAGGTCTGCGGCGAATATGCCGATAAGGGCGTGGTGCTTGCCAAGCTCAACGTCGATGAGGAACAGTTCATCGCCGCGCAGTTTCAGGTGCGCTCGATCCCCACGGTCTATGCCATGTTCCAGGGCCAGCCGGTGGCCGATCTGACGCCGGCGCGCAGCGAATCGCAGCTGCGCCAGATGCTCGATCAGATGCTGGCGCGCCTGCCGATTCAGGCGGGCGAGGAACCGGCGCAGGATATCGCCCCGCTGCTCGCCATGGGCGAGGAAGTGCTGGCCGCTGGCGACGGGGAACGCGCCATCGACATCTTCTCGCAGATTGCTGAAATCGCGCCTGATAGCGCAGCGGCCCATTCTGGCCTTATTCGTGCGCTGCTGGTGGCGGGCGACAAGGCGGCGGCGGAAGACGTGCTGGCCGGGCTTGATCCCAAGCTGGCCGAAGACCCGGCGCTGGCGCAGGCGCGCTCTGCGTTGGCGCTGGCCGCCGATGCGCCCGAACCCAGCGAGCTGGATGGCCTGCGCGCTGCCGTGGCCGCCAATCCGGAAGACATGGACGCTGAGCTGGCGCTGGCCAACGGGCTCTATGCCGCCGGAGACCGCGACGGGGCGGCCGCCCTGTTGCTGGGCATGATCACGCGCGATCGGACGTGGAACGAAGGCGCGGCGCGCGCCCGCCTGCTCCAGATCTTTGAGGCGATCGGCCTTGAGGATCCTTGGGTTGCCGCAACCCGCCGCAAGCTCTCCACCGTGCTGTTCGGCTAGGGCGATGGGACAGGACAAGCGCACCGTGCGCCTCTCGATCTTTCCGCTGACCGGGGCGATGCTGTTTCCCGGGCTGCAATTGCCGCTGCATATCTTTGAGCCGCGCTACCGATCGATGATTTCGGATTCGCTGGTGCGCGACCGGCGCATCGCGATGATCCAGCCGCAAGGCCAATATGATGGCGCGCCGCTGTTTCAGATCGGCTGCGTCGGCAAGATCGGCGAAGTCGAAGCGATGGAGGACGGGCGCTACAACGTGATCCTCGAGGGCATTGCCCGCTTCCGCCTGCTGCGCGAGCTGGATGTGACCACGCCCTTTCGCCAGATCGAGGCCGAGCTGATCGAGGATGACGCGGCCGCCAGCCTCAGCGCAGTCGAGCGCGCTTCGTTCGAGCGCGAGGCGCGCCGCTTTGCCGAAGCACAGGGCTATTCCGTCGATTGGGAATCCGTGGGCCGGCTCGATGATGTGTCGCTGATCAATGGTGTTTCGCAGATCGCGCCGTTCGATGCCGCCGCCAAGCAGGCGCTACTGGAAGCAGACGGCCTTGCCGCGCGCTGCGAACTGCTGGTGCAGCTGATGCAGTTTTTCGGCCGCCGCGATTCGGATGATGGGCGAGTGACGCTGCAGTAGGTGCGCCTTGGGCATCGACGGAAGGCTTGCGGCCGTCGAAAACCTCAGAACTGCGCGCGCAGCCCGTCGATCACGAACTGCGCCGCCAGCGCGGCCAGCAGCACGCCCAGCAGGCGGGTAATCACCGCCTCCACTTGGCTGCCCAGTGCGCGGATGATCGGACGGGCGCCGATGAGCGCGACGAAGCTGAGCAGCATCACTGCGCCCAATGCGCCAAGGATCACCAGCGTCTCGGTCAGCCCGTGCGCCCGCGCCGTGAGCAGCATGACCGAGGCAATCGAGCCGGGCCCTGCCAGCATCGGCATGGCCATCGGGAACACCGAGACGTCTTCCACATGCGGCTGGCCCTGTGATTGCGCCGTGCGGACTTTCTCCGCGCGCTCCTCGCGCCGTTCGGTGCGCTTTTCAAACACCATGTCGATAGCGATCATGAACAGCATGATCCCGCCCGCGATGCGAAAACTGTCGAGCTCGATATGCAGCGCGCCAAGCAGATCTTCGCCAAACAGCGCGAACACCACAAGGATGCCGCTGGCGATCAGGCACGCGCGCAACGCCATCACGAAGGCCTGACGCGGCGTGGCGTTGGCGGTGAGGCCCGCATAGATCGGCGCGCAGCCCGGCGGGTCGATCACCACAAACAGCGTGGTGAAGGCGGATAGGAACAGCGCCCACATCATGTCAGCCCTCGTTCCTAGCGACTTCGAGGCGCCTCAGCACCTCGTTCATCCGGCCATCCTGCCACAGCCACACGGTCCATTCGCGCGTGCCGCCGGGCAGCACGGTGGAGCGCCATGCCAGCGTGCCATCGATAGATCGGCCATCCTTGCTATCGGCCCCGGGCACGGCGACCAGCGCCGGGATAGGCCCCGCCAGCGGGCGCGGCGGCGGCGGCGCGTCCTTGTCCGGCTTGGGTGCGCCCTTGGGCGGAGGCGGCGGCTCATCCGCCAACGGATCGCGGCGCGGGCGCGGCGGGCAATCAGCCACTTTGCCGGTGATGAAATCAGCGCCCGCCAGCGGCGCGGTCAGATCGCCGCCCTGATCAAGCACCCACTTGTAATCGCCCTTCTTGCGCTGGCGCTCCCACACGGTGGAAAACCAGCCTGCGCCGCCGCCCTGAAACGCGCCGAAGGTGACGCCTGCGCTGCCATCGCAGCTCATCCACACCGAACTGGGCTGCCATTGCACGGCTTGCGGCGGATTGGCGCGGCCCTTGAGCCAGACTTTGGCCAACACGCGCTGGGGCACGAACATTTCCGCCGTTTCCGCCGCGGTGGCAGCAAATGCGGTCCATTGGCCCTTCTCGCGTGCCAGCCGGGCAAAGCCGCTTTCCGCTGCGATCAGCGCGCTGGGATTGCCGATGGGCGTGACAGCGGGACGGCCCTCCTGCGCAGCGGCAGGCAAGGCAAGGACCAGCAAGGCGAGAGGGATCATGCGCTTCATGACGCCTGCCTAGAGCAGGCAGGCGGCAATAGAAAGGCAGGCCTAGAAAGGCAGGCTTTCGCGCAATGTCGATTGTGCGGGCCGGTTGTGCAGGCCGGGGCTCAGATCGCGTCTGCTGCCAGTTCCAGCCCGGCATTGCGGTATGCCGCCACCAGCGCATTGCGCAGCAGCACCGCAATCGTCATCGGGCCAACGCCGCCCGGCACCGGCGTAACAGCGCCCGCGACTGCCATCGCACCTGCATAGTCCACATCGCCGACCAGCCGCGTCTTGCCTTCCTCGGCAGCGGGTACGCGGTTGATGCCGACATCGATCACGGTTGCGCCGGGCTTGATCCAGTCTGCCTTCACCATTTCCGGCCGGCCAACCGCTGCCACCACGATATCGGCGCGGCGCACGACAGCGGGGAGATCCTTCGTGCGGCTGTGCGCGATCGTCACCGTGCAGCTTTCGGCCAGCAGCAGCTGCGCCATCGGCTTGCCGACGATGTTGGAGCGGCCGATCACCACAGCGTTCAGGCCCGAGAGCGAGCCAAGCTGGTCTTTCAGCAGCATCAGGCAGCCCAGCGGTGTGCACGGCACGAAGCCCGGCTGGCCCACCCCCAGGCGGCCCACGTTGATCACGTGGAAGCCATCGGCGTCCTTGTCCGGATTGATCGCGGCGATCACCTTCTGCTCGTCCATGTGGCCGGGCAGCGGCAGCTGGACGAGAATGCCGTCAACGGCCGGATCGGTGTTCAGCTGGTCGATCAACGCCAGCAGATCGGCCTCGGGCGTATCGGCGGGCAGCTTGTGCTCGAAGCTCGCCATTCCGGCTTCCACGGTCTGCTTGCCCTTGGAGCGCACATAGACCTGGCTGGCCGGGTCTTCGCCCACCAGCACCACGGCGAGGCCAGCCTTGCGGCCGGTCTTGGCCGCGAAGGCAGCGGCAAGCTCTCCCACCTTCACGCGCAGGCTTGCGGCAAAGGCCTTCCCATCGATGATCGCGGCAGTCATGCGCTCTTCCCGTTATGTGGTTGGATCAGATCGAGGTGGCCGCAAGCGCGAGGTAGTAGAGGAGCTGGACCAGCAGGCGCAGGCCGAAGATCAGGATCATCGGCGAGAAATCGATGCCTGCGGTGTTCGGCAAAACCCGGCGGATCGGGTTCAGCAGCGGATCCAGAATGGCATTCAGCGCGGTCCACACGGCGGAAACCGCCTTGTTGCTTGTGTTCACCACATTGAAAGCGATCAGCAGGCTCAACACGAACTGCACGATCACCACCATCACGACAATGTCGATCAGCTGCGAAATGGCAGAGATCAGCGTGAACAACAGCATGGCGCATATTCCTTGTCAGACAGGAGACATGCGCTCCTAGCCGACCCTCTCCCAAGGCCACAAGGCCCCCTCGCCGAACGGCTGACGACGACGGACAAATTAGTATGTGT
>JAIXYF010000336.1 GCA_027490345.1 Novosphingobium sp. | reverse complement strand
TGGCAGCCCAGCGGGAACACCATGTTCACCTCAGCGCCGAGGCCCTCAATCAGGCGGCGCACTTCGGCAAGGTCGGAGGCCATGTTGAACATGCCGTAAGCCGGGCCGATGATGTTGACGCGGGGCTTCTCGCCCTCCTTGCGCGCCTTGGGGGCGGGCATGGTCTTGGGTCCGAACTCGGTCCACAGCCAGCTCAGCGCGCGGTCGGCCGATTGCCACTGATCCTCGTCGATCGTGCGCGGCAGGAAGCGCTTGATGTTGGTGCCGCCGGGCGTCACGCCGCCGCCGATCATCTCGGCGATGGAGCCGGTGACGACGACCGCTGGCAGATCGGGGTCGAGCGTTTTCCAGGCGCGGCGCATCGCGGCTTCAGTGCCGGTCTTGCCCAGCTCTTCCTCGCCCAACCCGGTCACCACAATGGGCAGTTCGTGCGGCGGCAGGCCGTCGGTGTAATGGAGCACCGAGGTAACCGGCAGGTTTTCACAGCCCACCGGGCCGTCGATGATCACCTGCAGGCCCTTGACCGCGGTGAACACATAGACCGCGCCCCAATAGCCGCCAGCCCGATCATGATCGATGATGAGCGTCATGCGCGCGCTCCGAACATCTGGCTCAGGGCCTTGCCCAGGCTATGGCCGAGCACCAGCGCCGAAGGCTGGTCAGACGGCTGACCGGAGGGCGGGCTGGCCGGTCGGCCAGACAGCCGTGCCGACGGCTGCACGGTGACCGCGAGGCGCTGTTCGCCAAAGGTGATGAGCAGGATCATGAGCCCACCGCCTCGGCTGCCTTGCGGGCAGCTTCGTTCAATGCGGCGTATTTCTTCTTGAAGTTCGGGCGGTCCTGCGGGGTATCTTCCCACACGCCTGTGGTGTGGCCGGTGCCGACGCCTTCGAAGAAAGCGCTCATCCGATCGAAGCGCGCCTTGCCGGCGATGGCGGTGTTCACCACCATGGCCAGGCTGCCAGCACCTGCCGGGCCCATCAGCGGACGGGCGGAGATGAGGTTGGTGAAATAGAGCGCCGGGATCGCCATTTGCTTGGCGTGCTGCACCACCGGGGTGGTGCCGATGGCCAGATCAGGGCGGAATTCCTCGACCGCGGCGATGTCCTGTTCAAGGCTTGCGCGATATTGCACGCGCACGCCGCGGGCCTGGAGCCATTCGCGGTCGGGATCGGACCAGACGGTGCGCGGGCAGGCCGTGCCGACATAGCGCACATCTGCGCCGCTTTCGATCAGCAGGCGGGCGACCAGCAGTTCGGAGCCTTCATAGCCCGAAACGGTGATCCGGCCCTTGATCGGGCGGGCGGCCAGCGCCGCATCGATGGCGGGCAGGATGCGGTTTTGCGCGGCGGCGACCAGATCGGCGCTCACGCCGCAGGCATTGCCGATCGCGGCCAGCCAATCGGCCGTGCCATCGCGGCCCACCGGAGCGGAGCCGACGACGGTGCGGCCGGCCGCTTCGAATTCGCGCACGCTGGCGGTGTAGAACGGGTGGATCGCGGCCACGGCGGCACAATCCAGCGCGGCATAGAGCTCGCGCCATTCGCGCGTTGGCACCACGGGGCCCGCGGCCAGGCCCATCGGCTCCAGCATCTGGGAAATGCCCATCGGATCGACCGGGAACATCTCGCCCAGCAAAGTGACGGTCGGCTTGTCGGGCCGCGTCTGCGGGGCACTGACCGGGCCTGCCTCAGCCTCGCTGCGGGCATAGGCGAGCATGGCACCGGCCAGCACATCCTTCGCTTCGGCGTGGGTGGGAATGCCGAAGCCCGGCACGTCGATCCCGATGATCCGCACGCCGTTGATTTGCTTGCCCAGCAGGCGCAGCGGCACGCCGCTGGCCGTGGGCACGCACAAGTTGGTAACCACGATCGCATCATAGTCCGCAGGATCGGCGAGCTTCTCGACCGCTTCCTTGATGTCTTCGAACAGCTTGCCTGTTACGAGCGTTTCCGAGCTGAACGGCACGTAGCCGACGCTGCGACGCGCGCCATAGAAGTGCGAGGTAAACGTCAGGCCATAGACGCAGCAGGCCGAGCCCGAGAGGACGCTGGCGGTGCGCCGCATCCTGAGACCCACGCGCAGCGAGCCGAACGCAGGGCACATCGATTGCGGCTGATCGTGCGGGCCGACCGGATAATCGGCGGCATAGCGATCCAGCACGTCGCTCTTGCCAGCGGCGCGAGCCGCTTCGCGCATCCGGTCCGTGCCGCCATGGCAGCCGCCATCTTCGCTTGCAGGAACAAGCGCGTCAGGCACGGGTCCGTCTACAAGAGCGTCGATGCGGTCAGCAGGGGGGCGCGCGTCAGATGTCATCGTAGATGATCTCCAGCGAAGGCTTGGCTTCGAACGTGCCGCCGCGCATGTCGGCCTGGGTGGCGGGCAGCAGCGTCACGTTGCCGCCGGTATCCTCGGGCGAGAACAGGCCCAGCAGGCCATCCTGATCGAGCGGCTTGGGCCGACGCGGCGGGGCCGTTGCGACGTTCTCGGCCAATTCCTCGAACAGGCTGCCCCACTGGCTGTCGGGCCGTCCGATGATCTGGTAATTGGCCGATTTGCGGCGAATGTCCTCGTCTGCCGGGATCGCGCAGAGCACCGGGATGTCGACCGTTTCGGCAAAGGCCTTGGCCTCGCCTGTGCCGTCGTCCTTGTTGATGATCATGCCCGCGACGCCGACATTGCCGCCCATCGAGCGGAAGTATTCAACCGCCTTGCAGACGTTGTTGGCCACATAGAGCGACTGAAGGTCGTTCGAGCCGACGACGATGACCTTCTGGCACATGTCGCGCGCGATCGGCAGGCCGAAGCCGCCGCAGACCACGTCACCCAGGAAATCGAGCAGCACGTAATCGAAGCCCCACTCGTGGAAGCCGAGCTTTTCGAGCAGTTCGAAGCCGTGGATGATGCCGCGCCCGCCGCAGCCGCGCCCGACTTCGGGGCCGCCAAGTTCCATCGCGAACACGCCGTCGCGCTGGAAGCACACGTCCTCGATTTTCACTTCTTCAC
>JAIXYF010000458.1 GCA_027490345.1 Novosphingobium sp. | reverse complement strand
CTGCGCGCAGCCCGGCAGATCGATTTCGCCCAGCACCTTGCGCGCGGCCAGATCCACCACCGTGACGGATTGCGCCGGGGTGAAATTGGCGATGAGCGCCCACTTGCCGCCATTGGTCAGCTGGAACAAGTGCGGGTAAGTAACCGATTGCTGGCGCTTGCCGCCCGGCAATACGATCTCGCCCTTGGGCTGCAGTGTGGCCATGTCCCACACGGTGATCGCATCCGTGCGCTCACCCCGCGTCAGGCGCGAATAGAACGTCTCGGCGGTGTAAAGCTCGCCCTTGTCCTTGGCGATGAGGAAATTGGCGAACTGTGCCGCGCGGACCAGCCCCTTGAGCGGGTGCACGGGATCGGTGGTATCCACCACCGCGACGCGCCCATCCAGAATCGAGGTGAAATGGAAATCGTGGATCGTGACCCAGCTTGCCGGCCACTGCGCGGGAAGTTTCAGCACGCTGGGCAGGGGTTCTTCGGCCAGCGGCTTCGGGAACCGGTTCTCGGTGGCGGCAGCCGGGACGGCCAAAGTGGCCGCTATCACCAATGCCGACGCAAAGGCGGGTGCGATCAATCGCATGGTATTCCCCTTCTTCTGCGGGCCACCCCGCTTTCCCCTTTGCAACATGACCTAAAGGACGTAAAATTGTCAACTGTCCTAAATTGGACGTTGGACATAAATGATCACTGCGGTAGGACTACGCGGGTACGATGGTTTTTGCGCAGTGGTGCTGGCACCAACGTGACCGCGCAGGGGGCTAAGGCATGGAGGCCAAGATGGAGCAAAGTCCCAAGCTGGTGACCGACCTTCTGCTGCCTGATCGCGAAGGCGGCTATGCCAAGGGCTACGAAACGCGGGAGCTGATCCTGCGCACCGCGCTGCATATCCTGATCGAAGAGGGCTACCGGGCCATGTCGATGCGGCGCATCGCGGGCGCCTGCGGGATGCGCCTGGGCAATCTGACCTATCACTATCCCACGCGCGAAGACCTTGTGCGGGCGCTGCTTGGCGCTGTGATCAGCAGCTATGAAGTCGAGTTTGCCAGAATCGTCCATGCCCCGGATCTGCTGCCGGAAGTGCGGCTGGCCCGCCTGTGCAGCCTGCTGGTCGAAGATATCGGCACCAAGAAAACCACGCGGCTGTTTCCCGAGTTGTGGGCGCTCGCGAACCATGATGGCTTCGTTTATGAGCGAGTCCACGAGCTGTACGATCGCGCCCGCGCGCCGCTGGTGGAAATCGTCGCGGAAATGCGGCCCGATCTGGCAGAAGACGTGCGCTTCGATCTGGCGCTGTTCATGTCCTCCTCGATGGAAGGTCTCACCATCTTTGCAGGCTATGGCCAGCCGTTTGCCAAGCGTCTGCCAGCGGTGGAGCACATCGCGGTCCGCTCGTTCATCGATCTCGTGCGCAGTTTCAATCCTGCCGCCTGAACACGCAGGAAAGCCCCGGTGCCGCAAAGCACCGGGGCCGCCTGTTTTTGCCTCGCTGGGCCGGATCAGAGCATGAAGTCAGCCACTTCGAGCGGGGTTGTCCCGTCGATGCGGATGGCGAAATCGGCCACACCGTCACCCGTGGTATCACCCGAGAGCAGCATCGAGGTGCTGCCGAAGGTGATGCGCAGTTCGCCTGCCGTGCCGCTGAACGCATCGGTGCCGATGAAGTCGAAATCATCGTCAGCACTCGTGCCGGCAATGGCATCGACGCCGGAAAGATCGATCACGTCCCCTTCGAAATCCTTGAAATCGAGGATGCGATCCGCCGAATTGAACCAGGTTCCCGAAAAGTCGCCATCGTCAAACTCGAAGCGATCCTTGCCGCTGCCGCCGGCCAGACGGTCTTCGCCTGCGCCGCCGGTGATCGTGTCATCGCCTGCGCCGCCGAAGAGCCGGTCTTCACCATCATCGCCGTCCAGCGTGTCGTTGCCCAGGTTGCCCGAGATCACATCGTCGTCAGCGCCGCCCGAAACGGTGTCGTTGCCGTCATCGCCCGCCAGCTTGTCGTCGCCGTCGTCGCCATTGACTGCGTCGTCTCCGGCGCCGCCCGAAACCTTGTCGTCATCGTCGCCAGCATCAATGTCGTCGTGGCCGGCATCTCCGTCGATCTTGTCCTTGCCAGCATCGCCGGTGATGGTGTCATCGCCGTCGTTGCCCTTGATTGCATCGTGGCCATGGCCGCCCGAGACCGTGTCGTCACCCTGGCCTCCCGCCAGCTTGTCGCGGCCGTTTCCGCCCGAAACCTGGTCGTCACCCATGCCGCCAGACACCACGTCGTTGCCGCTGTCGCCGTCCAGCATGTCGTCGTCATCGCCGCCGTTCATGCGGTCGTTGCCGCGGCCGCCGTCCAGGTTGTCGTAGCCCGAACCACCGGTCAGGCGATCATCGCCGTCATCGCCCGAGAGCGAGTCGTCGCCGTCTTCGCCGTCCAGCTTGTCGTCGCCGCCGCGGCCGCTGATCGAGTCGTCGCCGAAGCCGCCATCGTGATCGTCATCGTCGTCGCTGCCGTCGACATCGTCATCATCGTCGCCGTCGTCGTCGAGATCATGGCGGCCGCCGCGCGGGTTCAGATCGGGGATGTTGTCATCGTCGTCGCTGTCGTTGTCGTTGTCGTCGTTGTCATCGCCGCCGCCGATCACGGCGATCGGCGTGCCGTCGAGCTTGGTGAACGTCGTCACCGCGTCTTCGCTGTAGAGCGTGGCATCATCAGCGGTGCTGGCCGTCTGCTTGAACACTTCGAGGCGGATATAGTCCGCGTACTTCGAAGTGAGCGTGACATTGCCGGTGGCCGGATCGAAGCTCAGCGTCTGGTTCAGCTTGAGATCTTCAGGCTTGAAGCTGCCGTCGTCTTCCTGCTCGAACCACTTGATCGTGTCGCCATCAACCACAAACTTGTAGAGATCGGTCATTGTCAAAATCCTCTGCGAAAAATTCCTGCCGGATGGTGGCCCGTCGTAACAAGCTTCCGGGAAGTACAACGGTGGCGCCGGAGCCTTATTCCGCAGGGTGTTTATTTTTTTTTGCCGGGCTGGACGTGTTTCCCGCAGGCAGGGTGAAAATGGCTGGCCATGGCGCCGCGCATGGGCGCGCAATCAGCTCACATGGCCCAAGCGCCGGGTGCAAAGGGCGCGGGGCGCACCGCAGCGCTACCGGCTCCAGCGGTTACGGGCTGCCAGCCCCAATCTACCAAGCCCCAATCGACCACACTTCAGGCGACTGAACCCTCGAGGATCTGCAATGTCTTGAGGTCGGAGTGGAAATCGAGCGCGTAATCGCCGCCCTCGCGGCCGATGCCCGATATACCGATGCCGCCGAACGGGGCGGTGAGATCGCGCACCAGGAACGTGTTCACCCACACCGTGCCGCCGCGTACCGCCCGGCCCACGCGCTCGGCCCGCGCGGCGTTGCCGGTATAGACAATGCCGGAGAGGCCATAAGCCGTCGAATTGGCCAGCGCGATGCCTTCCGCCTCGTCGCGGAATGTCTGGAAGGTCAGGACCGGGCCGAACACTTCGTGCTGCACCACTTCGCTCTGGTTGTCCTTCGGCACGATCAGCGTCGGCTCGATCCAGTTCGCGCCTTCCTGCCAGCGCTTGCCGCCGCGCACGATCGTATCGCCCGCCGCCCGCGCCCGGTCGATGAAGCCAAGCACGCGCGCCGCATGGACGGGGTGGATGAGCGCCGACATCGTGGTCGCGCCATCGCGGCTGTCGCCCATCACGTGCGCGTCGGTATAGGCGTGGAACTTTGCGAGGAACGCGTCCTTCACGCTGTCCTCCACGATGATGCGCGTACCTGCCATGCAGACCTGGCCGCTATCGTCGAACTGCCCCGCCGCCTTCTTTGCCGCCGCATCGAGATCGGCGTCGGCAAACACCAGCAGCGGTGATTTGCCGCCAAGCTCAGCGGTGAAGGGGACGATGTTTTCCGCCGCCGCCTTGCCGATGATGCGCGCGGTGGGAACGGAGCCCGTGAAGCTGATGCGCTTGATGCGCGGATCGGAGGTGAGCGCATTGCCAAGCTCTGCGCCAAGGCCCTGCACGATATTGAACACGCCTGCCGGGAAGCCGGCCTCAGCGATCAGATCGGCAAGGACCGAGGCTGAGAGCGGCGACCAGTCGGCAGGTTTCAGGATCACGGTATTGCCTGCAGCGAGCGCCGGGGCGCACTTCCACGTGGATAGCATGAACGGCGCATTCCACGGCGTGATGATCAGCGCCGGGCCAGCAGGCATCCGGATCACGCGGTTGAGCGTGCCGCGCGAGGACCAGACGCGTTCTTCGTGATCCGTCGCAAGGTCAGCGTAATTGCGGAAATTGGCCGCGCCGCGCAGGATCACGCGCAGACGCAGGCTTTCCAGCAGCATGCCCATGTCGAGGCATTCGACCATGGCCAGCTTTTCGACATTGGCTTCGATCAGATCGGCAAGACGGTGCAGATAGGCCCCGCGCTCTGCCGCCGTCAGCGCCGCCCAGGCGGGAAATGCTGCACTCGCCGCCTGCGCAGCATGGGCCGCCGTCCGCGCATCGCCGCGCGCGATGTCGGCGAGCTTGCGGTCCCATTGGAACGGGCAGCGCGTCTCGAAGGTTTCGGGCGAGGTGACCCGCTGGCCGCCGATGAAATGGTCGGGCGAGACGGAAATTCCGTCGATGTCGATCCGGTCGCGCATGAACTTCCCGTCAGATGTAGTGGAGGTAGTAGGCGAGCTGTTCCTCGGCCGACTTGCCTTCAAGAATGCGCACTTCCTCGCGCTTGATCGCGATGAAGTTGTCGATCAGGTCTTGTCCGAGAGCCGCCGAAAGCACGGTATCGGCTTTCAGCGCATCGAGCGCGCTGCCCAGATCGTGCGGGGTGTGGCGATCGGTGCTGATGGTCTCCAGCCCGTCGTTCACTTCCTCACCCGGCAAGTCATAGCCGTTTTCAAGGCCCAGCAGCGCGGCTTGCAGCAGCGCGGCCATCGCAAAATAGGGGCTGGCGGCGCAATCGGCGAGGCGGTGCTCCACGCGCGCGGCAGGGCCGGTTTCGGCCGAGACGCGCACTGTCACGCTGCGGTGGTCGATGCCCCAGTTGGCCCAGTATCCTGAAAGGCTGGCGGGCTGGAGGCGCGCATAGCTGTTCACTGTGGGCGCCATGATCGCCGAGAGCGCTTCATGGTGGTGCAGCATTCCGGCGATGCAGCCCTGCATGGTGGGCGAAAGCTGGCCGCTGGCCACATCATCGGCAAATACGTTGCGGCCATCGGCCTGCGTGAAGCTGAGGTTGAAGTGCAGACCGCTGCCGCTCTTGTCGGCAAAGGGCTTGGGCAGGAACGAGAGCAGGTAGCCGCGCTTGTAGAGCACTTCGCGCGCCATCTGGCGAAACAGGAAGGCATCGTCCGCCGCCTTCATCGCATCGGCAAAGCGCAGCGTCAGTTCGAATTGCGGCGCATCGAATTCGGCGTTGATGGATTCGATGGGAATGCCGCAGGAAGCCGCCGTCGCCCAAACTTCCTCGATCAGCCCGGCAGGATCGGCGAACGGGCCGGTGCCATAGACGAACGCGCCGGGCGTTTCATAGGGCACCCAGCCGCCATCCGCGCCGCGCTGGAAGATATAGGCTTCCATTTCGATCCCGACCATCGGATCGAGCCCGCGCGCGCGCCAAGCCTCGATCGCGCGGGCCAGCGCAGAGCGGCCGCACAGCGCGAAGGGTTCGTTCTGGAAGCGCAAGGCCCCCAGCGCGATCTGTGTGTTCGGTTCCCACGAGGGGCGCAGATAAGCCGGATCGAAGGTTACTTCCATGTCCGGCAGGCCGGTCAGGAGCCCGCCGCCCGGCGCTGCCACCAGCGCCTTGTCATAGGTCACTGCAAACGTGCCGATGCACATGCGGGCGTGGCCCTTGCTCGCCTCGCTCATCGGCACGTACTTGCCACGCGCGAGATTGAGCTGGTCGGCGAACAGGATGCGGCAGCGTTCGAAGCCTTCAGCCCGCACTGCGTTCGGCTCGATCTTGGACATGCGGTTCATCTCTCTCCCCCTCAGCGCGCGGTTACGCGCACCGGCAGATGCTTTATGCCGTGAATGAAGTTGCTGCGCAAAAAGGCATGATCGCTGATCTGTTCAAGGCTGGTCAGCCGCTTCGCCAGTTCCTGCATGACGATGGCGACTTCAAGCTTGGCGAGCCACATGCCGAGGCAGATGTGCGGGCCGCCTTGTCCGAATGCGAGGAACGGATTGCGCTCGCGCCCAAGGTCGATGGCAAAAGGATCGGCAATCGCAGTCTCGTCGCGGTTGCCGGCGATGAACCACAGCAGCACCTTGTCGCCCTCGCGCACCAGCTTGTCGTGGAAGGTGAAATCGCGCGTGGCAGTGCGGCGGAAATGCGTAGTGGGCGAGGCATAGCGGATCATCTCGTCCGCTGCGCTTTCCCAGCTTACGAAGTCGCCGCTCTGCAGCCGCTTCAGCAGCGCGGGATCGTTCGCCAGCGCGTGGATCGTGGCGGAGATCGAATAGCGCGTGGTATCGTTGCCTGCTGCCACCAGTAGGCAGAAAAAATTGCGGAACTCGTCGCGCGACATCTGCGATCCGCTGTTGGTCGGCTCGCGGCACAAGTTGAGCACGCCGATCTGCTCGCCCGCGTCCATGCGGTCGAGCAGCTTGTTGGCATAATCGAACAGGTCCATCGCAGCGGGCGAGCGGAATGGCAGCATCCGGTAGGCATCGCTGTCGAGCTGGTCGACCACGAAATCGGTATAGTCCGGATCGGCATTGGAAATCAGCGCATCGCCCTTTTCCACCAGCCACGGCCCGTCTTCCTGCGGCACGCCCATGATCTGCGCCAGCATCTGCATCGGTAGGCGGCGGGCGATCCGGTCCACCGCGTCGAACTCGCCTTCCTCCAGCGCGACATCGAGCAGCTGCGTCACGATCTTGCGGATCTGGTCCTCGAACTGTGCCACCGTGCCTTTGGAGAACGCCTTGGAGACCAGCGCGCGGAAGCCCCGGTGGTGCGGCGCATCGGTTTCCTGAAAGGTCTTGCGCGCTTCCACTTCCTCCATCGACTGGTCTTCCATGCGGATGCCGCGCGCGGAGGATAGGAGATCGGCCTGCCGATTGAGCTCCAGCAGATCGGCATGCCGGGTGACCGACCAGAAGCCTTTTTCGCCGCTCGTCATCTCGGACCACGCCATCGGGTCTTCGCGGCGCATACGGGCGAACGTCTCGAACGGCGCGCCTTCGTTGAAGGCGTCGAGCGAGGACAGATCGACGTTGGGATCGCTCTGGCGCGAAAATGCAAAGGGCATGGGAACCTCTCCTGTTCGCTTGCCGTGCTAGTCCCGGTGGCGGGCAGGGGACTTGGCAGAACCGGACAGAGTGAGGTGTCTGAGCCCTTGGGGCCTTCTGGTGTTACGGTGTCAGGCCTATTGAGGCGGCGTATCTTGAGCAGGGAGCGGCAAGCATGGGTGAGATTATCGGAGCCGGACTGGTGGCACATGCGCCCACCATCATGATGTCCGAGGCGGACCGCCATGAACTCAACGAAGGCAAGGAAATCAGCCTTGTGCCGGGGCTGCGCCGCCTGAAAAGCGAAGTGCTCGACGTGCTGAAGCCGGATGTGATCGTGTTGTTCGATACGCACTGGTTTACCATCGTGGAATTCTGCATCGCCGCCCACGCGCGCCGCACCGGGCTGTATACGTCCGATGAACTGCCGCGCGGGATGAAGCAGATCCCCTATGATATTCCCGGCTGCCCCGAACTGGCCCACGCCATGGCCGCGCGCGCCAGCGAACACGGGGTGCGCACCACGGCCAACGATGATCCGTATCTGCCGATGCACTATCCCACGGTGAACCTCTCCACCTTCCTGCAAGGGCCGGAGCAATGGATTTCGGTCAGCCACGCCTATTCGGGCGAGCCGCACAATTTCCTTGGCGTGGGGGCCGGGATCGGAAAGGCCATTCGCGAATCGGACAAGCGCGTGGTGCTGATCGCCAGCGGTTCCATGAGCCACCGCTTCTGGCCGTTTGACCAGATCGCGCAGCATGAAGCCTCGGACCCCATCCACATTTCGTCGCCCGAAGCGCGCGAGGCAGACCTTGAGCGGCTGCGCTGGTTTGCCGAAGGCAACCATGCGGCAGTCATCGACACGATGCCGGAGTACTTGCGCCACGCCCCCGAAGCGCGCTTCGGCCACTACCTCATGATGGCGGCGGCCTGCGGCGGGCATGACTGGAAGGCCAGGGGCCGCCAGTTTTCGGATTACGAGAACGCGACCGGCACCAGCCAGGTGCACGTGTGGTTTGATATGTGAGGGGTCAGCCCGGCAGCACTTTCGCCTCGATCCACGCCAGGATTTCCGCGCGCCGGGTGCGATCATCGAGCACATCCGCGTCCACGCCCAATTGCCAGGCAAGGCCCGCATTCGCGGGATCGGCCGCCAGTGCTGCCAGCTTGTCGCGGTAGGCCACAAGTTCGGCTGCATCGGCAAAGAACCCCTGCGCAACCATGTCTTCGGCATAAAGCGTGTAAAGCTGCACCAGCTGGGCCAGATCGAATTCCGGGTGATACTGCACTGCCCAGACTTCGCTATTCGCCAGCGGGATCACCGCGGCCTGAATTTCGCTGTGCGCGTTGGAGGCGAGCAAAGTCGCGCCTTCGGGCAGGCGCACCACTTCATCATAATGAATGCAGGGCGCATCGAACACCAGCGCCTTGTCCTTGAACATCGGATGCGCGGCGCCAGCCTCGTTCAGCAGGATCTTGCGCGCAAAGCCCACTTCGCGGCCCCGGGGATTGAACGCAACCTCGCCGCCTGCTGCGATGGCGGCGATCTGCAGGCCCCAGCACGAACCGAACACAGGCAGGCCCGCCTCGGCAGCCTGTTTCAGCAGTTCGATTTGGTTGGTCACCGCAAACTCTGCGTCATAGGCATGGAGCGCCGAGCCGGTAATAACGAAGCCAGCGTAGTCGGCCCAGCTGAGCCCGTCGGGTATTGCTGCACCTTGGTCGGCACCGTGCATTACGTCGAGCGTTATGTCGGGATAATGCGCGGCAATCGCCTCGATGTAGATTTCGCTTGTCGTGCGCACCTTCAGGCCGCGCGCGCGGGCGCAAAATGCTGCGGTGTTGCCTTCCATCAGTAGCAGTCGGGTCATGTCAGGTCCTGCAGGTCAATGCGCGGTGCCGGCCAGATTGGCGCGGTAGGCTTGCGGGGAAATCCCGCTCCAGCGGTGAAACGCGCGGGTGAAATTGCTGTGCTCGGCATAGCCTAGCCTTAGCGCGATCTGCGCGATCGACAAATCGGGGCGCACGCGAAATTCGAACACCGCCTGTCGCATCCGGCATTCATCGAGCACTTGCTGAAACGAGCTGCCCTGCTCGGTCAGCTTGCGGCGCAAGGTGCGGCTCGACATGCCCATTTCGCGGGCGAAGCGTTCCTGTTCGATGGCCTCGGTGTTGAGATCGCGCAGCACCATCTGGCTCAGCCGGTCAACCAGCGGCATCGCGCGCCGCTTGGCCACGATCGCGCGGGTGAGGTGGCGCACGTCTGCGGGCGGAGCACTGGCCTGCGCCGTCAGCGCCAGATCGAGCATGGCAGCGGGAAAACGAATCTGGTTGGTATCCGCACCGAACGTGCAGGGGGCCGAAACCACTTTGCCGATATCGCCGCGCATTTCATGGCTTTCCGCCTCGAACGCGAATTCGATCTTGTCCCAGCTGCCCCCCGGATGCCCGGCCCCCGCATGCCCGGCCCTCGCATGCCCGGTTGTTCCGCGTTTCAAGATCTGGCTGACGATACCCAGCGTGAACATCGCATCGTGGTGGCGCGGCCAGATATCGGGATCGAGGATGCGGTAGCTGACCGAGGCCATGTCGTCCTCAAGCCCCAGCCGGATGTCGGTGCAATCCTGCAGCAGCGAAAAGTAATCGACCAGCCGCCGCAGCGCCGAACCCACGCGCCCCGCGGAATTGATCGCATCGCCCAGCGGGCCGAGCGCGGCGAGATCGTAGTTGCCGCCGGCGAGCCAGGGGATCGCCACATCGCGCGTGCGCCGCACGACCTCCTCGGAGAAGCGGACGAACTCTGCGAGCGGCATGGATTCCGGAGGCGGGCCGTCACTCAGCATGGGCGCGGCAGCGCGGTCTTCGAGAAAGCTTTCCCAGCCGTTCATTGCGGCGGCGCGGACGGTCGCTGGTGCCATGTTTTCTCCCCGTGGGCACACGTTCCCGTGTTGCCGTAATGTGAGGCTAAGCGATTCGGGGTAAACGAATATTGATCCAAAACATCAATTGATGACCTGAAAGATCGTGAACTGCGGCATGGACGCGCGGCGCGGAATGTCCGATCCTGCCAAGCGTGGCGGGGGCACCCATGCAAGAGCACGGCCCCATAACGGGGAGACAATGAGCAGATGGTGGCAGCAAGCCCAAAGCCGCGCGACATCGACGTCAATGGCTGGCCCGCGATTCTATGCGCCGTGATCCTCGGCACCATCGGCGTGCTCTCGTTCATCATCCAGCCCGGCGTGGTGCAGGGCTATGTCACCCAGCTCAAGGTGGATGAGGCAACCGCCGTCAACCTTGCGGGTGTCGAGATGCTCGGCGTGGCGCTGGCGACGATCTTCATGGCCGTGTGGGGCACCCGCATCAACTGGCGCTGGGTCGTCGCAGGCGGGCTCCTGATCGCGGCGGCGGGCGATCTTGCGTCGCTGGGCGCACCGCTCGGCGGCAAGTTCGAGATTGCGCGGTTCGTCGCGGGGCTGGGTGAGGGGACGATCACCTCGATCAGTTTCACGTTCGTCGGCGTCACCATCCGGGCCGAGCGCAATCTGGCGCTCTACCTCACCCTGCTGCTGACTTACGGCGCATTCGGCCTGTGGATTCTGCCGGATTTCCTGAGCAGCCACGGCCTCGATGCGATGTTCATCGGCTTTGCGGTGCTGTCGCTCGCCTCACTGCTGACCCTGCCGTTCCTGCCCCATGCCTATTCGGCGCAGGACATGGTCAATCCCGAAGCGCGGCAATTGGCCATGCCGCTGCTGGTCGTCGCGCTGGCGGGCGTGCTGGCCTACAATATCGCGCAAGGGATTGCGTGGGCGGTGCTGTTCCTCGTCGGCATCGGTGCGGGGCTGGCGGAGCAATCCGTGGCCGACGCGCTGTTCCTGTCGCAAATCCTTGCCGTCGGCGGGGCGCTCGCCTCGGTGTTTCTGGCGGGGCATATCAGCCGCAATGGCGCGATT
>JAIXYF010000414.1 GCA_027490345.1 Novosphingobium sp. | reverse complement strand
CGGTCGCCGATGGCGAGCCGAAGCTGCCGTTCTATTCGCTGATGCTGCGGCATACCACGGTGCACATGTTGCTGGTCTATCTGCTTTCGCAGCAGCAGCGCGCCAATGTCGTTGCGCGCCTGACCGCCGCGCTGGAGGCAGGGGCCTTGCAGCACGCCATCGCCGCGCAGTTCGATCTGGCCGAGACGGTAAAGGCGCATGAAGCGGTGGAATCGGGCAAGCTTATCGGCAATGCCGTGATCTGCATTCCATGACTTTGCTGATTGACGAAGGGACGCCCTATCGCCCATCCCCAGCGCGATCGCGGGGGCAAACAGACCGGCGCGGCGAACAGCGGGGGTATTGATGGCGGCCGTAGAGCAGCAATTCGAACAGTTCGCCGGCCATCCCAAGGGGGTCTACTATCTCGCCTTCACCGAAATGTGGGAGCGCTTCTCGTTCTACGGGATGTCGGCGCTCCTCACGCTGTACATGGTGAAGGAGCTGCTGCCGCTCCATGCGGACAAGGTGATCGGGCTGGCCGCGCTGCGGGATGGGCTCAGTTTCAATGGCCCGATGAGCGATGTGGCCTTCGCCTCGATCATTTATGGCTGGTACGCGGGCCTGGTCTATTTCACCCCGATCATCGGCGGCTGGGTGGCCGACCGGCTGCTCGGCGCGAAGAAGACGGTGCTGATGGGTGTGCTGCTGATGGCGGCTGGCCATGCGGCGATGTCGTTCTACGAAAGTTTCGTGATCGCGCTGCTGCTGCTGATCCTGGGCTCAGGCTTCCTCAAGGGCAATATCTCGGCGCAAGTCGGCACGCTCTACCCGCGCGAGGATGAATCGCGCCGTTCACAGGGCTACACGATCTTCGCGACCGGCATCAACATCGGCGCGGCGAGCGGCCCGGTAACAACCGGCCTCGTGGCCGCGATCTGGGGTTTTCATGCCGGGTTCGCAGTGGCGGCGGTGCTGATGCTAGTGGCCATGGTGGGCTACCTCCTCGGCCAGCGCCATCTGCCCGATTTCAAGCCAGCCGGAACCGAGCGCCCGAAGGCGCCGCCGCTCACCGCTGCCGAGCGCCGCCGCGTGGCCGTGCTGATCTTCGTCATCGCGCTCACGTTCCCGGCCGAGATCACCTATCCGATGGTGTGGAGCATCGGCATCCTGTGGGTCGACCAGTGGGTCAATCTTGCCACCCCGCTTGGAACCGTGCCGTCCAGCTGGTTTGCGGGCATGGATTCGTTTGGCTCCATCCTTGCGGCGCCCATCCTCGTGGTGCTGTGGAACTGGCAGGCGCAGCGCGGCAAGGAACCGGCCAACGTGACCAAGCAGGGCATCGGCACGGCCATCGTCTCGTTCGCCGCGCTGCTGTTCGCCTTTGCCAACTTCGGCGTGACGGAGCCGCACAGCGTCGGCGCATTCTGGGCCATCGCGGGCTGGCTGATCATGGGGCTGGGCTGGATGTATTACTGGCCGACGACGATGGCGATCGTGAGCAAGGCGGCGCCGCCGCAGGTCGCCTCGACCCTCATGGGCGTTGCGTTCCTCTCGCCCTTTGCCGCGCATGTGACGGCGGGCTGGGTCGGCAGCTATTTCGACACGATGAGCCCGTCGCTGTTCTGGACCATGGACGCGGCCATCGGCGTGGTGGGCGCGGCGGTGATCCTGCTGCTGAGGAAGCCGCTGATCCGCGAGCTCGACGGGCCGGTGGAAGCGCGGGCCTAGCGCCTGCTGAATTCCCGTTGATCTCTTTCCCGTCGCCCCGTGCTTGACCCGGGGCTGGGCTGTTCTTCTGGCGCGGCGTGGGAGGAAAAAGCCAAGGCCCGTGTCAAGCACGGGCCGACGAATGCATTGTCGCGGTTTCCTCTTAACGGCCCTTCCATTCCGGCGCGCGGCCCTCGGCAAAGGCGCGCGGGCCTTCGAGCGCGTCGTCCGATTGCAGCATCGCCTGATAGGACGGGATGGCCCCGCTGCGCATGTGCCGGTAGCCCGCTTCGGCTTCCATCGTTTCGGTATGGCGCAGGATATCGCGCGCGGCGGTGATCGCGAGCGGGGCGGACTTGGCGATGGTGCTCGCCAGATCGAGGGCGCTGGACAGCAGATCTTCGCCCGGCACCACGCGGCTCACGAGGTGCAAGGCTGCTGCTTCGGCTGCGTCCATGCGCCGCCCGGTGAGGATCATTTCGCGCGCAAGGCGGGCCGGGATGGCCTTGGGCAGGCGCAGGAGGCCTCCGGAATCGGGCAGCATCCCCAGTTGCGCCTCGGGCAGCCAGAACTTTGCGGTGTCGCTTGCCACGATCAGGTCTGCCGCCAGCGCGAGTTCGAACCCGCCGCCCACGGCCAGGCCGTTGACCGCCGCGATCACCGGCTTGGTCAGGCTGAAATACTCGGTGAGGCCGGCAAAGCCGCCCGGGCCGTGGTCAGCGTCCACCGCTTCGCCGTCATTTGCCGCGCCCAAATCCCACCCGGCGGAGAAAAAACGACCCGTGCCCGTGATGATCCCGACGCGCAGGGCTGGCTCATCGTTCAGAGTCTTGAACGCGGCGTAGAGTTCGAGACTGGTCGCCACATCGATGGCGTTGGCCTTGGGGCGGTCGAGCGTGATGACGAGAATGCCATCGCGGGTATCGAGCTTGACGGCGCTCATGGCAGGGGCTCCCTCATGCGGATCAGCGCGTCCACCGCCACTGCCCCGGTGGGGAGCGCGAGCAGCGGATTGACGTCCATTTCTTCCAGCCGGTCGGCGTGTGCCATGGCCCAATCGGCGATGGCGGTAATCGCATCCACCAGCGCTGGCATGTCGCAGCCGGGCTTGCCGCGATAGCCTTCGAGCACCTTGTAGAGCGGCAGGCGGGCGAGCGCGGCGGCCACATCGGCGCGGCTGGCGGGGAGCAGGACTTGCTCGGTCTGGCGCAGCAGCTCAACGAACACGCCGCCCGCGCCGAGGGTGAGGAACAGGCCAAACTGCGGATCGCGTGCCACGCCGACGATGAGTTCGGCGACGGTTCCGATGGCCATTTCCTCGATCAGGAACTGATCCGAAAGCGCTGCCATGCCGTCGGCTGCGGTGATGAGGGCTTCGCGGCTGGTAAGGCCAAGGGCGACACCGCCAACCTCGGTCTTGTGTGCAAGATCAGCGCCTACAGCCTTGCAAACAAGCGGGAAAGAGGCGGGCAGTGCAGCATCGGCGAGGTCTGCGCGGCTCAGCACGCGTCCTTTCGGCACCGGTGCGCCTCCGGCGGCGAGCGCGGCCTTGCTGCGCACTTCGTCCCAGACTTGTGCTTCACCTGTGCTTGGTTGGGGCTGCTCGGCAAGCGCGGCGGGGGCCGGGCGGCCCCATGCCTCGCCGATGCTGGCGGCAGCAGCAATGGCGCGCAGAGCCTCTGCCAAGCCTGCGGCGGGGACGATTCCCTCTGCCAGCAGCGCAGTCGCCACCGCTTCCGGCATCGTTTCTGCCAGCGAGCTGACCACCATGCGCACTGTGCCGGGGGTGGCCGATGCGGCGCAGGCCGCGCGGAAGGCATCAAGGGTCACGTCCCAATCGGCAGCGGTGCAGCGGTCGGCGCGGGGGAAATCGAGGATGAGCAGCGAGGCTTCGAAATCTGCGCCCAGCATGGCAGCGAAGCACGCGGTCGTCGCGGCGAAATCGCCCCAGATATAGGTGTGGTAGTCGAGCGGGTTGGCGACATGGACGCGCGGGCCGAGTATGCTTTCCAGCGCGGCCTGCACCGTGTCCGGAAAGTCCGGCGTTTCGAGGCCAGCGGCTTCGGCGAGATCGGCAGTGAGCGAGGCTTCACCGCCCGAGCAGCTCGCGCTGGTGATCCGCCGTCCGCACAAGGGACCAGCCACATGGAGCAGCTTGAGCGTTTCGAGGAACGTGGCGGG
>JAIXYF010000181.1 GCA_027490345.1 Novosphingobium sp. | reverse complement strand
GCGGGCTTTAGCCAGAGGGCGGGCACTAGGCAAACGGATTTTGCCCTTTCCCATTTCAAATGCCGATGCGCGGGCCGTTCCGCCTCAGGCCGACACGGCTCGCGGCAGGCGCCCCCCTCGTCGCAAAAGGGGCTTGATGCGCGCCAGCGATCCCGCCATAGGCCTGCAGCGGCGCTGGATGCAGGTGCTGGCTTTGCCTGGCAGGCCGGCCATCAGCCCCATGCGGGTGTAGCTCAATGGTAGAGCAGCAGCTTCCCAAGCTGAATACGAGGGTTCGATTCCCTTCACCCGCTCCATTTTCCTGTCCGACCACGTCTGCAGGCGTCTGGACAAACCCCAAAAATCCGAGGGATTTAGCGGCTATCAGGCCGCTAGCGTTCACTCGCCCCCGCATCCAGCCACCAATCGCTGGGGGTATGATTGGGGGGTATGTGCAATACGGCCAACTCGACACCCCCATACTTGGGGGTGTACTGGGAGTGCAGACCCCGAAGAGGCCAGGAAATCCGTGGCTTTGACCGATGTGGCCATTCGCAATGCCAAACCCGGCGCAAAGGCAATCAAGCTGGCGGGACGGCGGCAACGGGGCCGGCAGCGCGTCGTTCGGCGTGATCCTTTTCTTCCGTGCCGACGAAGGCTACTCGTCGCTGCAAACAGCGGGGGTAGGGCGGCTGGCTGCCGTCCCAGCGTTTGCGCGAGGGGGAAAGGAAACGATCCAGCGATGGCATCGACCAATAAGGTAAGCCCGGCTGCCGGAGGGATCAGTGCGCGCGCTGGTGATTGGCTGCTTCGCGCTGGTGGCGGCTGGCATGGCGATCCTGGTGGGAGCTACCCTGTGGTCCCAGGATGTCGACCGGACTCATGCCGCACAAGCCGACATGGCTCATGCGCAGGCCCTGCAGGTGACTCGTCTGGAACTTGCCGCCGCAATCATCGACAACGATGACGAAGGCGGGCGCCGTGCATTGAGCGAACGCGCGGAAGCCTACCTAGCTTCGATCGAGCAGGAAGCGCTGCTGCCCGGCAACAAGGGGGTGGATGATGCCCGCCAAACCGATGAACGCATGCAGGCACGCCGGTTGGTCGAAGCGATCATGGCTGGCAGCGCTATGGTCGACCTTGCTGAAGTTCGCCGATTGGCAGGCGCCATTGCGGCGCGTGAGATCAAGGAGGCGGCACACGCGCGCGCCGAGGCCGGAGCCGTGGCTTACCAGACCCGTATTCTCGTGATCAGCGCGGCTGGCGCGCTGCTGCTCGCTGGGCGGGGTTACCCGCGCGCTTGGCGTGTTCGCATCGGAGGAGTTGCGCCGGATGGCCAAGGCAACGACCATCATTTTGCCCCCGACCACGATCGCAGCACCGCGCCTTGCCGCCGACGTCATCATCACCCATTTTCCGCCCAACTGGCGCCGCCTGATGCTGCTTGCGGGTTTGAAGCTGCGCAATCCCAAAGCGCGGATCGTGCATGTCGAACATAGCTACACGCGCAGTTGGGAAGCGATCCATGTCGCCAGCAAATTGCGCTTCCGGGCCATGCGGTGGCTGGCGATGCGGCTGGTCGATCGGATCGTCTGTGTGTCGCGCGCACAATCAGACTGGCTGCAGGAAGCGGCGGGTATCGACGCGGATCGGATCACGGTCATCCATCCCTTTGCCGAAAACCCAGGACTTGCCGCGTTGCCTTTGCCTGAGCCGGGCCAGCGCCTGCAGATTGGTGCTTACGGCCGGTTTTGCGAACAGAAGGGCTTCGACCTCCTTATCGCGGGATTCCGCAGTGGCTGGTTTCCACAATGCGATCTCGTTCTGGGCGGGTTTGGCGAGGACGAGGCGGCGTTGCGGGCTCTGGCGGCAGATTGCCCGGCAATCCGCTTCACCGGCAAAGTGGATGATTTGGCCACATTTCTGCGGGGCTGTGATGTCGTGGCGGTGCCATCCCGGTCGGAGGCGTATGGCATGGTCGCTAACGAAGCGCGCGAGGCTGGGCGCCCGATCATGGTCGCGCCCGTCGACGGGCTTGTGGAACAAGCCACAGGCACGGGTGCTGTCGTCGATTTCACCGATCAGGATTCAATCCAGGGCGCCCTTCGTGACTTCGGATCGGCAAAGTTGCAGCAAATTGCCAAACATGCACGCAGTACCGTCTCGAATTGCTACCGGGTCCGCGAAGCACAATGGTCCGCACTTCTGCGATAAGACCCCGAACCGCCCCCAGTACGCGAAGGCGTATCGGTGCGCGATAGGGTCTGAACACGCACGAGCGGCGCCCCTCCGCGCCGTTCCCCCGCGATGGCCTCAGGCGCCCAGACCTGCCGCCTTGAGCCCGGCCAGTGCAGCGCATTCATCGTTGTCGCTGGTATCGCCGGTCACGCCCACCGCGCCGATCACAACGCCCTCGGCGCAGCGCACCAGCACGCCGCCAGCAGCTGGCACGATGCCAGCGGGATTGAGCCCGGCGGCGGCATTGATGAACGTCGGCCGCTCGATCGCCATTTCGCCGATGGTGCGCGAGGACACGCCCAGCGCCAGCGCGCCCGAGGCTTTGGCCGTCGCGATCTGCGGGCGCAAGTTGGACGAGCCGTCCTCACGCGCGAAGGCGATCAGGTGGCCGCCGGCATCGAGCACGGCGACGCTGATCGGCTTGAGGCCAAGGCTGCGCGCTTCCTTCAGTGCGCCTGCGATGATGGTCTGGGCCTGATCGAGCGTAATGCGGGTCATTGTCGGTACTCCTGGGGAAGGTGCCAAAGATGTTCAGGGGTTGAGAGCGTGTGGTTTTGGCCCGCCGGTCGCCCAGTCGAGCAATTCTATCGTGTGGACGACCGGGAGCCCGGCCCCACCACTGGCATGGCGCGCGATCTGGACCGCGCAGCCAATGTTGCCGGTGGCGATCACATCGGCCTCCAGCGCCGCCAGATTCTCAGCCTTGCGCGCGCCAAGCTGATTGGCGATCTCGCTCTGCAGGATGTTGTACGTCCCCGCCGATCCGCAGCACAGATGCGCCTCGGCGGGCAGACGCACGGTGAAGCCCGCTTCCGTCAGCAGCCGCTTTGGCGCTTCGGTCACTTTCTGCCCATGCTGCAGCGAACAGGGCGGGTGATAGGCCACAGAAAGCTGTGTGGTCAGCCCGCGCAGCGTGGCGGCGGGCAAGCCCACTTTCGCCAGAAACACGCTCACATCCATCGCCAGCGCGCTCACCCGCGCGGCCTTTTCGGCATAGGCGGGATCGGCGCGCAGCATGTGGCCATAATTCTTGATCGTGGTGCCGCAGCCCGATGTGGTGATGATGATGGCATCGAGGCCGCTCCCTGAATCATTGGCACCCTCAATCTCGCGCATCCACGAATCGACATTGCGCCGCGCCGCAGCCAGCGCATCGCCCTCGCGTCCCATGTGGTGGACCAGCGCGCCGCAGCAGCCCTCGCCCGGCGCGAACACCACCTCGCAGCCCGCGCGCTCCAGCAGCCGCAGGGTGGCTGCGCGCACCTCAGGGCTCAGCACCGGTTCGGCGCAGCCTTGCAGCAAGGCGACCCGCGCCTTCGCGCCCGCCACCCGCGTCGAAACAGCCCGAGCAGGCGCAGGCACTTTCGCGGGAGCAAGCTCCAGCATGGCCGCCAAGGGCCGCAGCGCCTTCCTGCGTTTGAGCAAAGGCACCAGCGGCCGCGCCAGCGGCGCCCATTCCAGCGCGAGGCGCATCCGCCCGGGATGAGGCAGCACCCATGCCAGCAGCCGCCGCAGCGCCCGCTCGTGCCAGGGCCGCTGGTAAGTCTCGTGAATATAGGCCCGCGCGTGATCGACGAGGTGCATGTAATTCACGCCCGAAGGACACGTGGTCATGCAGGCAAGACAAGAAAGACAGCGGTCGACATGCTTGACCGTTTCCGGCCCCGGCTTGCGCTGGTTTTCCAGCATGTCCTTGATGAGATAGATCCGCCCGCGCGGGCTGTCGTTCTCATCGCCCAGCAGCACATAGGTCGGGCACGTGGCCGTGCAGAACCCGCAGTGAACGCACTTGCGGATCACCCCTTCCGAGGTCGCCATTGCCGGATCGGTTAGGGTTTCAGGCGCAAATCGCGTCTGCATCTGCATCCTCCGCAAAGCGCCCGGTCACAAACACGCCGCCGGGATCAAACGCGCGCCGCACCCGCGCCTCCAGCGCCGCAACACCCTTTGCGCGCGGGTGGAACGCGGCAATGCGCGCGCGCATGGCATCAGGCGCAGCGATCAGCCGCGCTTCGCCGCCCAGCCCTGCTGCCATCTGGCGCACCGCGTCATCCTCTGCCTCACCACAAACCCACACGCGCCCGCCGCCCCAGTCCATCGCCCACTCTGCCCCCTCCGGCAGCGCCGCGATCAGTGCCGCGGCCGCACGTGCAGGCAGGTGGACATCCCAGCGCACGCTGCCCGCCAGCCCCGCGCCGGTCATCGCCCGCTGCCACATGAGCGCAGCCTCGGCTGTGTCCATTCGCTCCACCGCGCCATGCCCGGCCATCAACCCCAGCAAAGCAGCGCACCGCGCCGCCACCGAAGGCGCAAATCCCGCCACGCGCAGCAGCACCGTGCCGTCTGCCAGCGCCGCCGCCGCCGAAACCTCGGCATTGCTCCCCAGCGCACACGCCATCGCCACATGGGCCGCTGCCGGAGCAAGGCCGCGCGCCGCCAGCGTGACGACCTCACGCGGAGCGGGCAGCACCTTCAGCGTCAGTTCCGCCATCGCGCCGATCCGGCCCCATGACCCGGCCATCAGCTTGGGCAGGTCATAACCGGTCACGTTCTTGACCACTTTGGCCCCGGCCACAAACACCTCACCGCGCCCGGAAACTGCCGTCAGACCCAGCAGATGATCCCGCGCGCTCCCCGCCGTGATCCGCCGCGAACCCGCCACGCCCGCCGCCATCGTGCCGCCAATGGTCGCACCCGCAGCGCCCCACGGCTCGAACGCCAGCATCTGCCCTTCGCCCGCCACCAGCGCCTGCACATCGCTGAGCAAGGTTCCTGCGCGCACCGTCAACACCAGTTCCGCCGGATCGTAATCGACCACACCCGTCAGCCCCGCCAGCGACACCAACTCCGCCTCGCGCGGTGCGCCAAACGCCGCCTTGGTCCCGCCGCCGCGCAGTTCCAGCTTGCGCCCGCTCGCCGCGGCATCGGCCACGATTTCGGCCAGGTCCGCCTCATCCCTCGGCTCCAGCATCAGAACCTCGGAAGCTCGGGATGCGGCAACGCGCCGTGATGCACATGCATCCGCCCGAGCTCCGCACAGCGATGCAGCACCGGAAACACTTTGCCCGGATTGAGCAAAAGCTCCGGATCGAACGCGCATTTTACGCGCTGCTGCTGCTTCAGATCGGCTTCCGAAAACATCTCCGGCATCAGATCGCGCTTCTCGATCCCCACGCCGTGCTCGCCCGTCAGCACCCCGCCCACCGCCACGCACAGCCGCAGAATATCCGCGCCAAACGCCTCGGCCTTGTCGAGCTCTCCCGGCACATTGGCATCATAGAGGATCAGTGGATGCAGATTGCCATCGCCCGCATGAAACACATTGGCCACGCGCAGGCCGTACTCTTCGGACAGTTCCTCCATCCGCCGCAGCACATCCGGCAACCGGCGGCGCGGGATCGTGCCGTCCATGCACAGATAGTCCGGCGAAATGCGCCCCACCGCCGGAAACGCCGCCTTGCGCCCCGCCCAGAACGCCATGCGCTCCGCCTCGCCGTCTGAAACCCGCGATGTCACCGCGCCATTGGCATTGGCGATCCGCGCAATCTCCCCGATCAGAAAATCGCACTCCGCGGCCGGGCCATCCACCTCGACGATCAGCAGCGCCCCCACATCGAGCGGATAGCCCACCTGCACGAACGCTTCCGCCGCATGGATCGCGGGCCGGTCCATCATTTCCATGCCAGCCGGGATGATCCCTTCGGCAATCACTTGCGCCACGCACGCGCCCGCCTGTTCGGCATCGGGAAAGCCCACCAGCACCGCCCGCGCCGTCTCGGGCCTCGGCAGGATGCGCACCGTCACTTCGGTGACCACGCCCAGCAGCCCTTCGGACCCCACCACCACGCCCAGCAGATCCAGCCCGCCCGGATCAAGATGCCGCCCACCCAGCCGCACGATCTCGCCGTCCATCATCACGATCTCGACACCGAGCACGTTATTCGTCGTCAGCCCATATTTCAGGCAATGCACCCCGCCCGAATTCTCCGCGACATTGCCGCCGATGGTGCACGCAATCTGGCTTGAAGGATCGGGCGCATAGTAGAAGCCCCTGCCCTCCACCGCCTGCGTGATCGCAAGGTTGGTGACGCCCGGCTGCACCACCGCCACGCGGTCCTCGTAGTCGATGTCCAGTACGCGCTTGAACTTGCCCAGCCCCAGCAGCACCGCATCGGCCAGCGGCAGCGCCCCGCCCGAAAGCGACGTCCCCGCCCCGCGCGGCACCACCTTCACGCCCTCGGCATGGCACCACGCCAGCACCGCCGAAACCTGCGCCGTCGTTTCCGGCAGCACTACCAGCAGCGGCGGCTGGCGATAAGCCGTCAGCCCATCCGATTCCCACGGGGTGAGCGCCTCGGGCGCATCGATCACGCCCTCCCCCGGCACGATCGCCCGCAGAGCCCGCGCAATCCGCTCGCGCTTGGCGAGCGTCGCGCTGTCCGGCACTGGCATGGCAATCGACATAAGCGGGGGCTCCGGCTCAGGCTGCGGACTTCACCTTTTGGCGGAACGCGTGCAGCAGTGGCTCGGTATAGCCGCTCGGCTGCGATACGCCATCAAACACCAGCGCCCGCGCCGCCTGAAACGCGAGGCTGCCCGCCGGGTTGCTCGCCATCGGCTGGTAGAGCGGATCGCCCGCGTTCTGCGCATCGACCTTCGCCGCCATGCGCAGCAGCGCCGCATCGACCTGTTCCGCCGTGACGACGCCGTGCAGCAGCCAGTTGGCAATATGCTGGCTCGAAATGCGCAGCGTCGCGCGGTCTTCCATCAGGCCGACATCATTGATGTCCGGCACCTTGGAGCAGCCAATGCCCTGATCGACCCAGCGCACGACATAGCCCAGAATCCCCTGCGCGTTGTTGTCGATCTCTGCCTGAATATCCTCCGCAGACCAGTTCTGGCCCGCCGCCACCGGAATAGTCAGCAGCCCGTCGAGACTGGCGATCCCTTCGGCGCGGCGCTCCACCTGCCGCGCAAACACATCGACCTGATGGTAATGCGTCGCGTGCAGCACGGCGGCAGTCGGCGAAGGGACCCAAGCGGTGTTCGCGCCGGTCTTCGGGTGGCCCACCTTTTGCACAAGCATGTCGGCCATGCGGTCGGGCATCGCCCACATCCCCTTGCCGATCTGCGCCTTGCCCGAAAGCCCGCAAGCAAGGCCGATCTGCACGTTGCGATCTTCGTAGGAGAGGATCCACGGGCTCGTCTTCATGTCGCCTTTGCGCAGCATCGCG
>JAIXYF010000154.1 GCA_027490345.1 Novosphingobium sp. | reverse complement strand
CCTGGCGCATGGCGAGCGGATGGATGGTCAGCCGGTTCCTGTCGGCCAGCGCGAACAGCTCCAGCAGCCGCTCCGGATTGTCGCGGAAAAAGCCATCATTCGGCACGCCGATCTGCCCGCGCCGCAAGGTAAAGCCGTTCAATCGCGACGGCCGCCGGGTCAGCTTGGGCAGCCAGCTGGCCCGCGCAAAGGTCTCGTCGAGGTGCGCCAGGAACAGCCCGGTCAGATCGCCGACCGTCTTCGCCATCAGGAAATAATGCCTCATGAAGCGTTCGACCGCCGACATGCCGCCGCGCTCGGCATAGCGCAGCCGCGCCGCCAGCTCGCGTTGCACGTCAAAGGTCAGCCGCTCCTCGGGCCGGCCGGTGATGTCGTGGAGGTTGATCCTGACCGCCCAGAGAAAGCTCTCGGCGCGGCGGAACTGGCGATACTCGCTCGCCGTGAACAGCCCCTTGTCGACCAGCTCGGCGCTGGTCTCCACCTGGTAGACGTACTTGCCGATCCAGAACAGGGTATGGAGATCGCGCAGGCCGCCCTTGCCCTCCTTCAGATTGGGTTCGACGACATAGCGGCTGTCGCCCATCTTCTTGTGCCGCTCGTCGCGCTCGGCCAGCTTTTCGGCGGTGAAGGCCCGCGCCGTGCCCGCCACCACTTCGCGGCGGAAGCGCAGCATGGCCTCGTCATAGAGCGGCTGATCGCCCCAGACGAAGCGCGCCTCCAGCAGCGCCGTGCGGATCGTCACATCGGCTTTCGCCATGCGCACCATGTCATCCAGCGAGCGCGTGGCATGGCCGATCTTCAGCCCCAGGTCCCAGAGCAGATACAGCATCGTCTCGATCGCCCGCTCGCCCCAGGCGGTCTGCTTGCCGGGGGTGAGGAACAGCACGTCGATGTCCGAAAACGGCGCCATCTGGCCGCGGCCATAGCCACCGACCGCCACCAGCGCGAGCCGTTCGGAGGCGATGCGCACCGTCCCCGGGTACAGGTCATTGAGCACCGAATCGAACAGCAGGCGCAGCAGCTGGTCGACCAGGAACGCCTGGGCCCCGGCCAGCTCGACGCCCTTGGCCGGCGTCTCGCGCAGCCGCCGCTGCAGCTCGGCCCGGCCCTCGGCGAGCGCGCTGCGCAGCGTCTCGGCGAGCAGCGCCCGGCGCTTTTCAAAGCCTTCGGTGTCGGCCATCGCTGCCGCCAGCGCATCGGCCAGCGCCCGCCTGTCGATGATGGCGCGGCGGTTGGGGACAGAGTCGGGGCGGGAAGCCATGCCCCACAGATAGGCCCCGCCGCGCACAGAAGAAAGGTGCCGCACAACGATTGGCCAACGCGCCGCACCGCGCTAGAGCCTGTCCCCATGAACGATCCCGCCAAAACCCAGCTCGAGACCCTGTTCCGCGAGGCGGTCGACGCGCTGCGCGTCGGCGACGCCCGTCGTGCCCGCCCGGCGCTGGAAACCATCACCGCCAGTGGCCGCGCCAGCATCCAGGTCTGGCTGCTGCTGGCGCAATCCTGCGACATGATGGATGACCGCTATGCCGCCCGCGTCGCGCTTGCCGAAGTGCTGAAGGCAGATCCGCGCAACCCCTATGCGTCCGTCATGCATGGCGAGTTGCTGACCCGCGATGGTGACGACCGCGCCGCCGTCGCCTGGTACGATCGCGCCATCGAAGCCGGGGCCCAGATCCCCAATCTGCCGGCCGACCTGGTCCAGCGCCTCGAACGCGGCCGGCGCGAGCGCGATGCCGCCATCGCCCGCTTCGACGCCGAAATTGCCGCCGGTCTGACGCGCAGCGGAATCGACATCGCCACCACCGGCCCGCGCTTTCAGGAGGCCATGGCGATCCTCAGCGGCAAGGCCCAGCCGCAATTGCAGCAGCCGACCAGCTTCTATTATCCGCGCCTGCCGCAGATCCCCTTCTACGATCCGGCCGATTTCGACTGGGTGCCGGCGATGGAGGCGGCCTGGCCCGCCATCCGCGCCGAGGCCGAAGCGGTGCTCGCCGACCGCCAGGGGGTCGCGCCCTATGTCAAGCGCAGCGCCAACCGGCCGCCGCCCTCCAACAAGTTGCTCGATGACGAACGCTGGAGCGCCTATCTGCTGATCCGCGACGGCGAAGTGATCGAGGAACACGCCAGCCGCTGCCCGGCCACCATGGCGGCGCTGAAGCTGCCGCCGATCCCGGTCATCGCCGGCCGCTCCCCCCTGGCGCTGTTCTCCATCCTCGCACCCGGCACCCATATCGAGCCGCATCACGGCCTGCTCAACACCCGCCTGATCTGCCATTTGCCGCTGATCGTGCCCGAGGATTGCGCGCTGCGCGTCGGCAATGAAACCCGCAAGGTCGAAGCCGGCAAGATGATGATCTTCGATGACAGCATGCAGCATGAAGCCTGGAACCGCTCGGGCGAGATGCGCGCCATCCTGCTGTTCGAAATCTGGCGCCCGGAACTCAGCGCCACCGAACGCCGCGCGCTGACCGCCATGTATGAATCGATCACCCATTACGGGCATGATCACTGAGACTGGATTAGAAGAGCCTGCGGCGGCTGGGGCCTTGGCCCCAGACCCCATTTTGAAAGCGAGCCTTCGCTTCGGGT
>JAIXYF010000401.1 GCA_027490345.1 Novosphingobium sp. | reverse complement strand
CGCGACCAGCTTGCCATCGGCCATGATCACCGCGCGCTTCACCCGGTTTTCCAACTCGCGCACGTTGCCCGGCCATGTCCACGCATCGATGGCGGCCAGCGCATCGGGCGCAAAACCCTTGACCGAGGGGTTCATCTCGGCGGCAAACCGCGTGAGGAAGGCCTTGGCCAGCAGCCCGGCATCGCCCGGCCGTTCGGCCAGACTGGGAATGCGCACGACGATTTCGGCCAGCCGATAGAACAAGTCCTCGCGGAAGCGCCCGTCGGTGATCATCGCCTCAAGGTTCTGATGCGTGGCGCAGACGATGCGCGTATCAACCTCGATCGAGCGGCGCCCGCCGATGCGCTCGATCGTGCGTTCCTGCAGGAAGCGCAGCAGCTTCACCTGCAGCGCAAAGGGAATGTCGCCCACTTCATCGAGGAACAGCGTGCCGCCACTGGCCTGCTCGATCTTGCCCTCGGTGGTCTTCACCGCGCCCGTGAAGGCGCCCTTTTCATGGCCGAACAGCTCGCTTTCCAGCAGGTTTTCCGGGATCGCCGCGCAGTTGATCGCCACGAAGGTGCCCTGCCGGCGCGGGCTGGCCTCATGCACGCCGCGCGCGAGCAGTTCCTTGCCAGTGCCGCTGGCGCCCAGCAGCATGACCGAAACATTGGTGCCTGCCACGCGCTCGATCGTGCGCGCCACTTTGACCATTTCGGGCGCGCCGGTGATCAGGCGGCCCAGCACCTTGTTGCCTTCGGGCGCGCGTTCGGCCAGCTGGCGGTTTTCCGCCTCGATCCGGTGGAGATGCAGCGCGCGCCGCACGATCAGCCCCAGCGCATCGATATCGACGGGCTTGGCATAGAAATCATAGGCCCCGTGCTGGATCGCGCGCAGCGCACTTTCCCGCGCGCCGTGCCCGCTCGCCACGATCACTTTGGTATCGGGCTTCAGCGCCATGATCGCATCGAGCACGGCAAAGCCCTCGCTCGTGCCATCCGGATCGGGCGGCAGGCCAAGATCGAGCGTGACCACCGACGGTTCCTCGGAGCGCAGCAGCGCCAGCGCGGTCTGCCGATCACCCGCGATAAGCACCTCGAAATCCTCATAGGCCCACTTGAGCTGCGCCTGCAGGCCCGGATCATCTTCAACGATGAGCAGTTTGGGGAGCACCTTCGAGGCGCCCGGGGGCCGGTCCTGAATCATTACGCCACCTTCTTGTCATCCGGCGCCGAGCCGGGAGTTGTTTCGATTGCAGTGCTCACCACCAGCGGCAGCCGCACGGCAAAGCGGCTGCCCAGACCCTCGCGGCTCTCGACCTCCAGCCGCCCGTTCATCGCCCGAACCAGCTCGCGCGCCTCGAACGCGCCGATGCCGAAGCCGCCCGCCTTGGTCGAGACGAAGGGTTTGAACAGGCGGTTGCGCACGAAATCCGCGCTCATCCCGCAGCCGGTATCGGAAATCTCGATCACGCCGGACAAGCCGTCGATCCGGGTCTGGAGGAACACCGCCATTCCCGCCTCGCTGGCATCGATCGCGTTTTGCACCAGATGCGCCAGAACCTGCTCCAGCGTCTCGCGGCTCGCCAGAATCCAGCACGGCTGGCCCTGCATCACATGGACCGGACACTCTCCCCCGGCCTTGGCATAGCGCGCGGCCAGCACCGCGATCACGTCGGAAGCGTCGACCGGCTCCACCCGCTGTACTCCGCCCGCCCCATAGCGCGAAAGCCGAGCGAGGAGGGCATTGAGCTTGTCCGCCGCATTGGTCAGCGTCACCAGCATGTCCTTGCGGAAGGCCGGGTTGTCCGCATGGCGTTCGGCATTGCGCGCCAGCAGTGCCAGCTGGCTCGCCAGATTCTTGATATCGTGCATCACGAACGCGATTCGGCGGTTGAACTCGTCGAACCGGCTCGCCTCCAGCAGGGCGCTCTGGCCGTTGTGCTCGGCGATATAGCTCGCCAGCTGCTGACCAACGACGCGCAGGAGATCGAAATCCTCCCAATCGAGCTTGCGCGCCAGCAGCGGGCGGCCCAGCACGACGAGGCCGACCAGCCGATCGAAATGAAGCAGCGGTACGATCGCCCAGGCGCCATGTTCCTCCACCAGCCAGCGCGGCATCAGCGCCGCCTCGCCCTGATGGTCGGTGCCGCCGCGCACTTCATCCAGATCGACGATGAACCCGCGCGCCTCGAAGAACTGCGCGGTTGCCGCCGGCATGGCCTCGGCCGGCACTTCGATCGTCGGCCATTGCCAGCGCGCGGCCAACACGAGATCGCCGCCCTCGCCCGGGATCAGCATAACGCCGCACGCGCTATCGGTGATATCGGCCAGCGCCTGCACCACGCGCGCATGCAGCGGCTGCGCATGCGGCCCCGCACGGCCGATGGTGCGGGTGAAGCGCTGCCATTCGGCGCGGTAATCATAGCGGTGCTGGAAGAAGTGCTTGGCCAGCATCACATTGAGCCAGCCGCGCAGCCGCCCCGAAGGCACCAGCGCCAAGATCACCACAGTGGTAGCAAAGGCAAAGCCCAGCTGCGCGAGCTGGCTGACATCGCCCCCCAGCCACGCGACCGACTGCGCCGCCGCGACCATGATGATGAGATAGCCGCCGATCACCAGCAACGAAAGCGACTGGAACGCCACCGAGCGGCTTGGCGAAAAGCGCAAGGCAAGGCCGCTGCGCATCGCGCCCACCGCCACCAGCAGCATCGCGCCGATCTGGATCAGACCGCGCAGCGCCACCATTTCCAGCGGCACCGTGTGGCCAAGATAGGCGATGGTGTAGAAATTGAGATCGTAGCCCCACATCAGCGCGAGGGCGAGCGCGGTCCAGCGCACCGCATCGCGCTGCCCGCTGAGCGCGCCGACATAGAGATTGTGCACCAGCACCAGCGCGCCCGTAGTCAGCAGCAGGCGGAACATCACCGAAAGCTGGAAGATCATCACCGTGGCGGCATCGATTGCGGCAAAGCGGATGGCCAGCAGCACCAGCACCAGCTGCAGCAGCTCGACCATCGCCAGCACCGCCAGCACCGGGCGGACCTGGACCACGCTGGTATGGCGGTTATCGCGCGCAAACAGCGAATGCACCATGGCCAGCCAGCCAAGGTTGCGCGCAACTTCGAAGATTTGCGTCACCGCAGCCTCCGGGCCGAGCGAGGAGGTGACCAGTGCCCAGCCCGTGGTGAGCGCCAGCGCCGCGATCATCGCGCGGCTGCTTTCCCGGCCGCGGCGCCGGCGCTCGGCCATCCACACGGTGAGCAGCATTGCGGCAAAGGCTGCCGCAAGGTAGCTCCATTGGCTAAGGCCGGTCCATCCCAGCGGGCTGTGCATGTGCGCGTCCTGCCCTTGGCCGCTCAGCGCGCCCCCTCGTTCCAGAGCACCACACGCAGCGTCTGGAGGAGGATCAGGAGATCAAGGAACGGGCTGTAATTCTTGGCATAATAGAGATCGTATTCGAGCTTGTGGCGCGAATCCTCGATCGAGGCGCCGTAAGGATAGTTGATCTGTGCCCAGCCGGTGATGCCCGGCTTAACCATGTGCCGCTCGGCGTAATAGCGCAATTTTTCCTCAAGGTCGGAGACGAACTCGGGCCGTTCCGGGCGTGGGCCGACAAAGCTCATCTCGCCTTTCAGCACGGTCCAGGCCTGTGGCAGTTCATCGATGCGCAACTTGCGGATCAGCTTGCCGATGCGCGTCACGCGCGGATCGTCCTTGGCCGCCCACTGCGCGCCGCCGGCCTCGGCATCGGTGCGCATCGAACGCAGCTTCACCAGACTGAAGTTCTGGCCATAAAGCCCCACGCGGGTCTGGCGGAAGAAGGCGGGGCCGCGGCTGTCGAGCTTCACCAGCAGGGCAAACAGCGCGATGATCGGCGCGGTGAGCATCAGCAGCAGCAGGCTCGCGCAGATATCGAACACGCGCTTGAACGCGCTGGAAATCATCCGGCCCGAGGAAAACCCGTCAGAAAAGATCAGCCAGCTGGGATTGACCGTATCAAGATCGACGCGGCCGGTTTCGCGCTCCATGAACGTCGAGAAATCGTTGACGTGCACGCCGGTTGTCTTGATCCGCAGCAAGTCCTTGAGCGGCAGCGCATTGCGCCGCTCCTCCAGCGCCAGCACCACTTCGCTGACACCGAGGTTCTCGACATAGCGGGTGAGGTTGTGAATCGCGTTGCGGTTGATCGCTTCCTGGATCACCGGCGTGCTGTCGCTCATGCCCACGAAACCGACGATGACGAAACCCGCCTCCATCCGTTCGCCCAGCTGGCGCAGCCGCTCCGCCCGGTCCCCTGCACCCAGCACCAGCACGCGGCGGCGAAACACGGCGGTGCCCAGCAGTCCGCCCAGCAGGATACGGATGAACACCAGCAGCGCCATCGCGATGAACATCGCGTAGAACAGGTTCGATCGCCACAGCGTGCGCCCCGGCAGCATGAAATAGACCACCGAAAGCGCAATAATGCCAAGGCTGATCGCCACCATCAGCCGCGCCGTGGCATAGCGCATCGAGCGCAGGGCATCCGAACCATAGACACCCACTGCGATCATTGCGGTTTGTACAAGGCCAGCGAAAATCAGCAGCGGCACCCAGCGGTCGGCCACTTGGCCGCCATCTATGCCGATCTGCTGTGCGCGCACGATCCAGCCGAGTTCGCCCGATGCGATCAGCAAAGCGAAATCGAGCAGCGCGAGCAGGAACACCGCGTTGGGGATATAAAGCTTGAACAGGCGGATCATGGCAGCGCAATCAACCGGCTTGGCGGCCCGGGGTGGGCTTTCTCACCATCGTTCTAGGCGCCGAGGGGTAAACCGTCGGTAAATCTGACAGCCTGTTTCGGTGTGTTAACCTTCGAATCGCCCGATTTCCCGATGTTGCCGGATCGCGCGTGGTCCGTCTGTCGGCAGGGTTTACACCGCACAGACTTATGCAGCGGCTGCACTGGCGAAGCGGCGCAATCGCTGCCATGATGTAACTCATGCGGGAGAAGGAACTGCGCCTCGCGCTGGTCTGCTATGGCGGCATCAGCCTTGCGGTCTACATGCACGGCGTCACCAAGGAAATCTGGTACGCCACGCGCGCCAGCCGCGCGTTCCACGATGGCAGCCCGCCGGGCACCGGGGCTGAGGCGGTCTATCACCGCCTGCTCGAAACCTTGATGCAAACGCGCGAAGTGCGGCTGCGCATCCTGCCCGATATCATTTCAGGCGCGAGCGCGGGCGGGATCAATGGCGTGTTCTTCGCGCAGGCGCTGGCCAGCGGGCAAAGCCTGGAGCCGCTGACCCGGCTCTGGCTCGAACGCGCCGATGTCGAAGTGCTGCTCGATCCCGATGCCCGGCCGTGGAGCCGCTTTGCCAAGTTCTGGGCGCAGCCGCTGGTGTGGTTCCTCCTCAAGCGCCCGGGCAATGTCGTCAGCCGCACCATCGCCTCGGCCAGCACGCGCCGCGAAGTGCGCTACAAGCTCTCGCACCTCATCCGCGCGCGCTGGTTTGCCCCGCCGTTCAGCGGGATCGGCTTCTCGCACCTTCTGGCCGAAGCGCTGGATGCGATGGGCAAAACAGGCGGCGACGCGCCGCCGCTGCTGCCTGCAGGACACCCGCTCGACCTCCTCGTCACTGCCACCGATTTCAACGGCCATCTCGAAGACTTGCGCCTCAACAGCCCACCCGTGGTCGAGGAAAGCGAGCACCGGCTGGCCATCGGTTTTCGCCGCAATGCTGCCGCCCGCGCCAATGGGCATGGGGGCGAGGATCTGGCCGAACGCGCCGAGCTGGTCTTTGCCGCGCGCTCCACCGCCAGCTTCCCCGGCGCCTTTCCGCCGCTGATGCTGGCAGAGATGGATCAGCTCACCGCCGAACGCGGCCTTGCCTGGCCCGGGCGCGATGCTTTCCTGCGGCGCGTGATGCCCAGCCGCTGGAAGCGCGGCCAACTGGCGGATGTCGCGCTGGTCGATGGCGCAGTGCTGGTAAACCGGCCTTTTGCCCCGGCCATGGCAGTGCTGCGCGATCGGCCCGCCCAGCGCGAGGTGGACCGGCGCTTTGTCTACATCGATCCCAGCCCCGCGCGGCCGGCCATGAACGGGGAGACCTTGCCGCTTCACATGGAACGCTCGGTCGGGTTCTTCTCGGCCATTTTCGGCTCGCTTTCCTCGATCCCACGCGAACAGCCGATCCGCGACAACCTCGAAGCGCTGGAGGCCCAATCGCGCGAACGCGCGCGGCTGCGCATGATTGTCGACACTTTGCGCGGCGAGATCGACGCGGCGGTGGAGCGCGTGTTCGGCTATACCTTCTTCTTCGACCAGCCCAATCTGAAACGGCTGACGGCATGGCGCGCCAAGGCGCAGCAAGCCGCCGCAGAGCAGGCCGGATTTGCCTTCCACGGCTATGCGCAAGTGAAATTGGCGGGGGTGGTTACCGCGCTGGCCTGCGTGATCGAGGAAGCCATGCCCGATGCGCCGCCGCGCGGCGCGGTGGAGGCTGAGCTGTGGGCACACCTCGCCACGCTGGGTTTCGACCGGCTGGCCCTGGCCCGGGGCGGCGCGACGGCAGAGGCCATTGCATTCTTCCGGGCGCACGATCTGGCCTTTCGCATTCGCCGCCTGAAACTGCTCGCCCGGCGGCTGACGCAGGACTGGGATGAGGCCGAAGGGATTTCATCCGCCGAACGCGAAGCCGCGCGCGATGTGGTCTACCGCGCGCAGGCGCTCTATCAGGCCAAGCAGACCGCCGCCGGGCTGGGGGAGGATTTTGCCGCAAGCGCCGCAGCTGCGCTCACCCGGCCTGGCGATGTGCTGGAGGCGATTGCCGCGCGGCGCGATCTGGCGGGCGTCGATCTGGCAGTGGATGCGATGATCGTCGAAGGCCTCGCGGCCATGAGCAAGCCGCTGCGCCGCCGCTTTCTCTATGCCTATCTCGGCTTCCCGTTTTACGATGTGGCCACGCTGCCGCTGCTGCAGGGCGAAGG
>JAIXYF010000331.1 GCA_027490345.1 Novosphingobium sp. | reverse complement strand
GGCCGAAACCAAGCTGGGCGACAGCATCGATGCGGCGATCATCCTGTCCGAAGGGCCGGAAGGCGCGCTGCATTCGGTCCGGCTCGATCACAACCGCGTCTATGCCATCGCCACGCCGGAAATCGTGGCCGAACTCGGGCCAAGGCCTGATCTGGCCAAGCTGGGCACGCAGACGTTCCTGGTCCACAACGACTTGCCGATGAGCTTCGAGGCGTGGAAGCGCACGCTGCATCTGGAAGCCTTGCAGCCCACCGCGATTGATCATTTCGATTCCGGGCAGCTGATCCTCGAAGCCGCCGCGCAAGGGCTAGGCATCGCGATCATGCACGATGATCACTACAAGCGCAGCCACGATCCGCGCGTGGCCCGGCTCTATGACATCGAGGTCGACAGCCCCTATTCCTATTGGTTCGTGTGCCGTCCGCGCGCGCTGCAATCGCGCCCTGTGCGGCTGTTTCACGATTGGATGATCAAGGCAGGATTGTAACCCATGAAGACCGCAAGCAAGCGCGCGCTGCGCGTGGCCGTCCACGTGCCCGTTGCCCCGGCAACGCTCGCCGCGCTGCTCGGCGGCCATCGCGGCGCGCTGGAAGACGATCCTGTCATGGCGAAGATGCTCGCCATCCTGCGCGCGCCCGGCGCGCTGGGCGATTTTGGCATGTACCACGGCGTTGGGGAAATCGGCTTAGGCTGGGAAACATTCGCCCCGGCACCCGATGCCACGCCGACGCTGGGCGCAGCCGGTCAGATCGAACATTCGCCGACCGTCACCCTCGTCAGCTGGATCCCCGCCGAAGCGCCAACAGAAGCCATCGACGCCGCGCTAGCCGCGCTGATGGAAGCGCATCCATGGGAAGTGCCGGTAATCGAAGTGACCGAAACGCGCCTGCTGATGCGGGGCTGAGGCGCTACAGGACCACCCGGTACTGCACGAATCCCGATTTCTCCGCGACCTTGTCGTAGAGCTTCATGGCATCAGTGTTCGTCTCGTGCGTCAGCCAATAAAGCCTTGAGGCCCCCGCCGCCTCCGCCGCGCCGCGCACATGGGCGATCAGCGCGCGGCCAGCGCCGCTCCCGCGCACGTCTTCGTCGACGTACAGGTCCTGCAAGTAGCAGTATGGCCCATCGGTCCAGGTCGAGCGGTGGAAGATCCAGTGGACCATCCCCACCGCTCGCGCTCCTTGCCAGGCCAGCATGGCGTGCATCGGCTCGGCCACATCATGCAGCCGATCCCATGTCAGGTCGCTCACCGCCTCGGCGATTTCGACCTTGTAGAAACGTTGATAGCCCTGCCACAGGCGGTCCCACGCGGCGCGATCCGCGTGCGTAGGAGGCCTGAGCGCAAGGTTCATCGCGCGCCTTCAGGCTGCGACGATGGTCGCCTTCTGGATCACGCCCGGCTTTGCCGGCGGTTCGCCCTTGGGCAGCGCGTCGACATGGTCCATGCCGCTCTCGACTTCGCCCCACACGGTGTACTGCTTGTCGAGGAAGCGGGCATCATCGAAGCAGATGAAGAACTGGCTGTTGGCCGAATGCGGATAGCTGGTGCGCGCCATAGAGCAGACACCGCGCACATGGGGCGCATCGCTGAATTCGGCCTTGAGATCGGGCTTCGAAGAGCCGCCCATGCCGGTGCCCTGCGGGCAGCCGCCCTGCGCCATGAAGCCGGGGATCACGCGGTGGAACTTCACGCCATCATAGAAGCCTTCGCCCACCAGTTCCTTGATGCGTTCCACATGGCCCGGCGCCAGATCGGGCCGGAGCTTGATCACCACATCGCCGCCATCGAGCGTGAGCACCAGTTTTTCGTCAGACATCGTCGTAAAATCCCTTGCTTGTCTTGCACGTCCTATAATCGCTCGCCTGCCAAAGTATACCTCTTGGCGCCATCGAGGTTGCTTTTGACGCTCCCGGGCGTATCCCCCGGGCCATGGCGCTTGGCGATGATCTGCACGAATCCGCACGGGCGGAAGTCGGCTCCGGCTTGACGGAGTATCCGGCCGTCCTCGCGCCCGCGCGCCCGGATTCCCCCCGCAACGCCGAAAGCCTTGACGACGCGGACAACACGCTGCGCCCCAGCTTCATCCGCCGCGTGACCGAGGCGCTGGACGCCGACGCGCAGGAAACTGTCTACGATCTCGTCGAACCGCTCCACCCAGCCGACGTGGCCGACTTGTTCGAGCTGATCGGCCCCGATTACCGCGCCGATCTGGCCCGCGCGATCAACGATCTGCTCAGCAGCGAAGTGATCGCCGAGCTCAACGACTATGTCCGCGACGATCTCGTCGAGGAACTCGACCCCGATGAAGTCGCCGATCTTGCCGGCGAGATGGAAACCGACGACGCAGTCGCGCTGATCCAGGACCTTGACGCGGAAGACCAGCAGGCCGTCCTCGCCGAGATGGAGCCGGAAGACCGCGCCGCCATCGAGAGCGCGCTGGCCTATCCGGAAGACACCGCCGGCCGCATCATGAGCCGCGACGTGATCGCGGTGCCCGAACACCTCACCGTGGGCGATCTGATCGATTTCCTGCGCGATGACCAGGATCTCGCCACCGAGTTCTGGGAAGTGTTCATCGTCGATCACAAGCACCACCCGGTCGGCACCTGCGCGCTTTCGTGGATACTGCGCACGCCGCGCTCCATCGCGCTCACCGATGTGATGAAGCGCGACCAGACACTGATCCCGGTGACGATGGATCAGGAAGAAGTCGCGCTGCGCTTCCAGAAATACGCGCTGATTTCCGCCGCTGTGGTCGATGAAAGCGGGCGGCTTGTCGGCCAGATCACCGTGGACGACGTGGTTCACATCATTCAGGAAGAAGCGAGCGAGGACATCCTGCGCCTGTCTGGCGCGGGTGACGGCGACATCAACGAGCCGATCCACCTGACCGTGCGCACGCGGCTTTCGTGGCTGGTGGTCAATCTCGGCACTGCGATCATTGCCTCGTCCGTCGTCGGCTTGTTCCAGGGCGCGATTGCCCGGCTGGCGCTGCTCGCGGTGCTGATGCCCATCGTCTCGGGCATGGGCGGAAATGCGGGCACGCAGACGCTGGCCGTGGTGGTGCGCGCCATCGCCACCAACCAGCTCACCAGTTCCAACACCGTGCGCATGATCCTGCGCGAGGTGCGCATCGCGCTTGCCAACGGGCTTTCGCTGGGCGTGCTGATCGGCGGAGGCACCGCGCTGATGTTTCAGAACCCGCTGCTCGGCGCCGTGATCGGCGCGGCCATGGTCATCAATAATCTCGTCGCGGGCCTTGCGGGCATTCTCGTGCCCGTCACGCTCGATCGGCTGAAAGTCGATCCCGCCGTCTCCTCCGCCGTGTTCGTGACGATGGCGACCGATGTGATGGGCTTCTTCTCGTTCCTCGGCCTCGCGGTCCTCAGCGGGCTGGCAGGATAAACCCGATGCCGCTCAGCATGACCAAAGTCGCCTTTGGCGCCTCCTCGTTCGAAGACCTCCACGGCTGGTTCCAGACCCGCCGGGATCAGGCCCGCCTCACCACCCGCTACTTGCCCAAGCGCCACGCGGAAATGATTGGCGGCTCGGTCTACTGGATCCTCAAGCACCAGCTTGTTGCCCGCAGCGAAATCCTCGGCTTCGAGGAAGGCGAGGGCGGCCGCACCGAAATCGTGATCTCCACCAGGCTGATCGACGTCCACCCCAAACCCAAGCGCGCGCACCAAGGCTGGCGCTATCTGGAAGAGGCGGATGCCCCCACCGATCTGGCGGATGGCGAGAGCGCGGAGATGCTGCCGCCCTCGATGGCGGGGGAACTGGCGAAGCTGGGGCTGGTCTGACGGAGCGGCGGCTGGACCATTGCAGGACAGATTCAGGGTGACACAAGTTACACCCGCGTCACCTACAAGTTTCCGCGCAAACCCATGATATGAAGATGTATTTTTGCCCAAGGCGACAACCGGACACACTTCGGGCACGCATTTTCAGGGCTGACTGACGATCAGAAAGAGCAACGCCGAAGCGCGGGGGCCTTATCGCAGATTTGGGCGATGTAGGAAAATGGTGGATGCGCGGCGGTTTTGGCGCTGGCGCAGCGGCGGAGAGGGCCTCCGGCGGGCAAGGGGCAGCGACCCTTGCATCCCGGGAGTCTGGCGGTTGTTGGACGTGTTATCGCACCTATGGAACAACGCTCTCCGTCGCCCCATGCTTGGCACGGGGCTGGGCTTTTGCCGCAAGGAGAAGCCAAGGCCCGTGTCAAGCACGGGCCGACGATAGCTAGGTGTTGAACCGGAGCGGCGGGGCTGATCGCCCTCGGCAAGCTGCTCATCGCCCATTATAGAGACCGTCAATGAGTGGCTTTGACAGCATCAAGCAGGGACTGACCGAAGCGCTTGCCTTCGCGGAAGGCCGCGAGGTTGGCGCGGTCGTTCATACGGTGGAAGTGCCCGATGTCGATGTCGCGGCAATCCGCGCCAGCACCGGCCTGTCGCAGAGCGCATTCGCCCGCAGCATCGGCGTGGCCAAGGGCACGCTGCTGAATTGGGAACAAGGCCGCCGCCGCCCTACTGGCCCGGCGCAAGTGCTGCTGGCGATGATTGCGCAGAAGCCTTCGTTGGTGAGCGAATTGCTGCGGTGATTTGGGGGTTGTTGCACCTGTCACCGTAACTCCTTTAAGGGGTCAAAGCCTCCGGCGGGCAAGGGCCATCGCCCTTGCATCCCGGAAGGTTGGGGATTTAGTAAAGTGTCACCGTAACCGACCGTAACCGGGTCACCGAAACCGGAACCACCGTAACCGGAACTCAAAGGGGGCATCATGTCATTAAAATTAAAAGAAATTATAGGGAGACGAGGCCTTCCCATCATTATCCTCACATTGGCAATAATCGCCTTTACCTGGGGAAAATCGAAGTATGATGACTGGAACGCACTCCCCTCTAAGCTGAGAGCCTACGAGGACGCTAGACTTGGAGAAACCAAAGATGAAGCCCTCATGATTCTTGGCCCTCCTCAACTAGTGCAAGGCCTCTCGGTGAATGAGCAAACAGGAAACCAATCACCATCAAAATCGCTTCGCGTCGAGAAATGGCAAGATGACCGCTTTATGAAAGAATTACTTAAAAATTACAACGTGATTCCGGAAGGTACAGAAATACGTTCGTATAATACATGGCAATATATAATGCATCCAAGAACTGGAAAAACGTACAGCCTAACCTTTGATAATAGCGTTAACATCTCTAAAATTGAATGCAATTCGGATAGCACCTCTTGCGATAAGATTTTTGGAATCGAAATTTACACCTCCGAAGAGCAGGTGCGTTACCTGTTGGGAGAGCCTGATCAGCAAATTTTATCAGAGCATGGAGCCATCAAAAAGATGGTTTATCGCACGTTAGGGCTAACCCTTTCTCTAGAGCGTGAAAGAGTAGTCAGCATTGCCAAAATCGCGCCACGCGAAGTCGATTTCATCTGGTGGCTTCGCCACGGCATGCTGAAATAAGAACATTGAGGGGTGTAATCTTTACTCCGCGCCTCGGGTTACGGTAACACGGAGTTTGCAGGGGGGACACGCGCAACAATCCCCAAACCCCGGGATGCAAGGGCATTAGCCCTTGCCCGCCGGAGGCTTCTTATCCACCACGCCCCTAGTCCGCCCCCGCCATCGCCGCTTCCCGCGCCACAACCCGCCGCAGCGCGTTCGCATACGTCGCCGGGTCCTGCGCGCCGGGGATCATGTATTTGCCGTTGATGACCATCGCGGGCACGCCGCTCACGTTCCAGTCCCACGCCTGCTGTTCGCCCGCATCGACGATGGCGTCGATTTCGGGGTCGGTGAGGGCGGCGGCGGCTTCGGTGCGATCGATGCCGACGGAGGCGGCGATGTCGGTGAGGACGGCGGGGTCGTTCATGCGGCGGCGCTGCTGGAAGTGGGCGTCGAACAGGGCGCGCTTGAGCGAGACCTGCATTTCAGGGCCGTGATCGCGCAGCACGGCGACGAGGAGGCGGTGCGCTAGGCGCGTGTTCCACATCATGGCGGGGGGTGGATCGCCTTCTCCGGTGTAGTGGAAGGAATAGCCTGCCGCTTCGGCGGCCTGCGCCATGCGGCCACGCGCGTCTGCCGCCTGATCGGGGGTGCGGCCATACTTGCGCTGGATGTGCGCGGCGCTTTCCTCGCCCTGCTCGGGCATGTCCGGGTTCAATTCGAAGGGGTGGAAGCGGACAGTGGCGCTGACTTCGCCTTGCATGCCCTTCAGCGCGGTTTCGAGCTGGTTGTGGCCGATCACGCACCACGGGCACATGACATCGGACCAGATATCGACGGTGACGGGTACGGGTGTGCTCCCAGATACGCTCATTGTTCGATCCACCATTTGAGGAGGTGATGGGCCACCGCGAAGGGTGGCGGGGCGATGAAGGCGCCGTCTTCGCGCCCGGTTTTGAGGCCTTCCATGGCGTAGACCACTTCCTCGCGCGTGAACCAGCGCGCGTCGTCAAGCTCGGTCGCGTCGATGGTGATCGCGCCGTCATCGGCATGGGCGTGGCAGCCGATCATCAGCGAGGAAGGGAACGGCCAGGGCTGGCAGGCGACATACTGCACATCGCGCACCCGCACGCCCGCTTCCTCGAACACTTCGCGGGCCACGGCCTCTTCGATCGATTCGCCGGGTTCCACGAAACCGGCGAGCGCGGAATAGCGGCGCGGGGGGAAGCGGGGCTGGCGGCCAAGGAGGAGCTTGCCCTCCCATTCGACCGACATGATCGTGACCGGATCGACGCGCGGGAAATGCTCCGCTTTGCAGTCCATATTCACGCATTTACGCTGCCAGCCGCCCTTGCCGAGCTTGGTCGCATAGCCGCAGCGCGCGCAGAAGCGGTGGCGGGCATGCCAATCGACCAGCGCGCGCGCGCCGCCATAAGTGGCCAGATCGCCTGCGGGGAGCGAGGCCATCGCGCCCCACAGGCGGGGGTTGGCGGGGCCGGGGTTCCCCTTGTTGGCGGGGGCGACGGGTGCAAAGCAGGCGCGGCCTTCGCCATCGAGGCCGAGGAACACCAGCTCATCCTGCTCGCCCGCATCGGCCAGCGTGCCCCAGACGAGGCTGCCATCATCGCCGATCACCGGATCGAGCCCATCGAGCCGCAGCAGGCGCGCGCGCCAGTTCATCAGTTCAGCCAGCTTGTCGGCATCGGCGCGGATGTGATCGGCGCGATCAAGCACGGCGCCGGTGAAGGAAATCGGGGGGTTTGGTCTGTAGAGCATTATCGTTACGCCGCTTTCTTCATGGCCGAGACATCGGTCAGCACGGACTTGGGGAATTCCTCGGGAATGGGCAGTGCCGCCGAGGGCATGAATTGCACGAACAGGCCCGCGCGCAGGCCCACGCGCGTGTTGACGAAGCCGACCGTACCAGCCGCGCCGGACCAGCCGAACGTGCCCGCATCCGCGCCAAGACCGGCCCGGCCGCCCGCGCCAAATCCGGCGCCTTCCACCCACGTCCCCGCAAGATCGGCGCTCGCGGGCAGAAGGTTGCTCGTGCCGAGGCGCACTGCCGCCTCGCTCATCACGCGGGTGCTGCCGATCATGCCGCCGCCTGCCAGCATCATCAGGAACCGGTCATAATCGCGCGGGCTG
>JAIXYF010000001.1 GCA_027490345.1 Novosphingobium sp. | reverse complement strand
ATTATGGTGATGCGGGTGCCAATACGCTCACGGGCGAAGGTGCTGACGTGCTCTATGGCCTTGGCGGCGATGATATCATCACGGCTGGTGCGGGTGATGACGCGCTTGTCGGCGGCGCTGGCAACGACACGCTGACAGGCGGCACCGGCAAGGACATATTCGTGTTCGATAGCTACCGCATTGACCGCGATGTCATCACCGATTTCGTCATCGGCACCGATCAGCTCGATCTGTCGGCCCTCGGCATCGCCGATATCGATACGCTGAGGCCCTATCTCGGCCAGATCGGCAACGATGTGGTCTTCAGCATCGCCATCGCGGGCGATGTCCAATCGATCACCCTGCAAAACGTGAAGCTCGCCAGCCTGCTCGGCTCGCCCGCTTCGTTCGTGTTCAACAGCCTCACCGATCAGGTCATCTGGGAAGGCACCGCCGCGCGTGATGTGCTGTTCGGCGGCAAGGGCGCTGATGTGCTGCGCGGCTACAACGGCAGCGACGATCTCAGCGGCGGCGCGGGCGACGATATCCTCGACGGCGGTTTTGGTGACGACACCCTGCGCGGCGGGGCCGGGCGCGATCTGTTCGATTTTGCCGACCGCCAGTTCGGCAACGACACCATCCGCGATTTCCTCCTCGGCACCGACCGCATCGATCTGCGCGTCTTCGGCATCGGTGATACGACGTCGCTGCGGCCCTACCTCAGCCAGATCGGCAGCGATGTGGTGATCCAGACCGCATTCGGCGGCGAGCGCGAAGCCATCACGATCACCAACGTCACCATTGCCCAGCTGCTGGCCCAGCCCAAGGCCTTCATCTTCAATACGTCTTCCGCCCCGCAAGTGGTGAACGGCACCGCAGGCAGCGATGTGCTGTTTGGCGGGCGCGGCGCAGACACCCTGTTCGGCGGCAATGGCAGCGATGATCTCGATGGCGGTGTCGGCAACGATATTCTCCACGGCGGCGCGGCAAGCGACAGCTTGCGCGGCGGCGGCGGCAACGATGTGTTCGTGTTCGATGGCCGCCAGTTCGGCAACGACACGCTGGTCGATTTCACGCTCGGCAGAGACCAGATCGATCTGCGCAACCTCGGTATCGCCGAAATCGCTGCGCTGCAGCCCTTCATGAGCCAGGTCGGCGGCGATGTCGTGATCAAGACCCAGTTCGCGGGCGAGCAGGAAAGCATCACCATCCGCGGCACCACTCTGGCCAAACTGGCCGCCGCGCCCGATGCCTTCGTGTTCAACACTGCGCGGGACCGGCTGCTGGTCGCTGGCACCAATGCGGTCGACACCCTGTTCGGCGGCAATGCCAACGACACCCTGTTCGGATATGCCGGGTTCGATACGCTTGTCGGCGGTGCGGGCAGGGATGTGCTGATCGGCGGCGCGGGCGACGATACCCTGCGCGGCGGGCTGGGGGCGGACCGGTTCGTCCTCGGTTTCGGCGATGGCTATGATACCATCGCCGATTTCAGCCGCGCGCAGGGTGACCGCATCGATCTGCGCAGCATCGATCCCGATGCGGCCTATGGCGATCAGAAGCTCAAGCTGGTGACGGGCGATTTCACCGCCGCCGGGCAGGTGCGCCTGTTCACGCACGGCGGCGTGACCACGATTTTCGTCAACCTCGACGACAACCTCAAGACCGACGAAGTGGCCATTGATGTGCGGGCGGATGCCGGGCTGACCGCGGCAGATATCCTGCTTTGAAGACGGCCAAGGGCGAGTGTTGAGGTGAGGTTGCGCGGCACGGGGGCACGGGGACAGCTAACCCGCCAACCAGCGCACCGAATTGGTATAGTAGCTCGCCGCAGGCTTACCCTCCCGGTCGAGCGCCGGAGAGAACCGCACGCGCTTCATCAGCAGATCACAGGTCAGCTTGGTGAATTCGGGCGAGTTGGTTGCCTGCTGGATAAAGCACTGCGTGGGAACACCGTCTGCCCCCACCATCATCCGGAAGCGGATGGCGGCGCTTGCCCCCATGAAGAGAGGACCGGATGGATAGTCTTCGGGTTTCAGCCACATGCCCGGCTTGGTCGTAGCAACGGCGCGTGCGCTTAGCGCTTCCTGCTGCGCCGGATCGAGGCCCCATTCCTTTACCAGATTCGTCATGCAAGTGCGCATGGCACCGAGCGGGGCCTTCATCGAACCGGTCTTGAGCGTGAGCCGCATCGTGCTTGTCGTGAAACGAACTTCGGTGATGGCAGCTTCCTGCTCCGGCGTTACCGTCCGCAATTCGTCGGACGGATCATCAGAAGTCCGCTTGCGCGTCCGATTGAGGAGGTCGCGCGGGCCGGCCATAATGATGGTGGTCTTGTCCGGCCCCAAAGTGCCCAGCAGCGCATCATGGAGCTGCCCCTTTGGCAGGCCCGGCCCGAATGTGGCCGTCAGCCCGGTTCTGCTGAGCGGGCTGCGGCCGAACCGCTTGCCGACCAGCGAGAGATCCATCTCGCCACCCGGCTGGAACTGGTCGAGAACCAGCACGACCCGGTCGTCGTCCTTGCCAAATGCGCGCGCAAGACGGCAGGAATCTTCGGCGTAACTGAGCACCCACTTGTCCACCGGCTCAAGCACCGCCTCAGCCGCCTGCGAGGCTTGCGGCACCAGCGCCAGAGCGATGAGCGAGACTGCGCAGGAGCGGCGGAAAATCTCCATGCCAGAAACCTACCGAGAGGCCGCCAAACCGCCAAACAGAAAAGGCTCCACCTTGGTGGAGCCCTTCCCGTGTTTCCGTCCCGAAGCGAAGCTCAGAGCTTGCCTGTCAGCTCCGGCACCAGCGTGAACAGATCGCCGACGAGGCCGATGTCCGCGACCTGGAAGATCGGGGCGTCTTCGTCCTTGTTGATGGCGATGATCGTCTTGCTGTCCTTCATGCCCGCAAGGTGCTGGATCGCGCCGGAAATACCCACCGCGATGTAGATTTCCGGGGCCACGATCTTGCCCGTCTGGCCGACCTGATAGTCGTTAGGCACATAGCCCGCGTCCACTGCGGCGCGCGAAGCGCCGATGCCTGCGCCGAGCTTGTCGGCCAGCGGGGTGATCGTCGCGGCGAAGGTTTCCGCGTCCTTCAGCGCGCGGCCACCCGAGACGATGATCTTGGCCGAGGTCAGTTCCGGGCGCTCGCTCTTGGCGATTTCCGAACCGATGAAGGCAGACGTGCCCGCATCGCCCGCACCGCCAATGGCTTCCACTGCCGCCGAACCGCCGGTGGCTTCCGCCTTCGCGAAGGCCGTGCCGCGTACGGTGACGACGATCTTGGCGTCGGTCGATTCGACCGTGGCAATCGCGTTGCCCGCATAGATCGGACGGGTGAAGGTCTTGGGGCCTTCGACCGAGAGGATGTCGGACACCTGCATCACATCGAGCAGCGCGGCGACGCGCGGCGCGATGTTCTTTCCGGTGGTGGTGGCAGGCGCCACGAACGCATCGTAATCGGCCATCAGACCAGCAACGAGCGGCGCGACGTTTTCAGCGAGCGCGTTGGCATAGGCCGCGTCATCGGCCTTGAGCACCTTGCTCACACCGGCGATCTGCGCGGCGGCAGCGGCGGCAGCATCACAGCCCGAACCGGCGACGAGCGCGGTCACTTCACCGATCTGCGCGGCGGCGGTCACCACGGCGAGGGTGGCGTCCTTGACGCTGGCGTTGTCGTGTTCGACCCAAACGAGTGTCTTGGACATCAGGCGACTCCCATTTCCTTGAGCTTGGCAACCAGTGCATCGACATCGGCCACTTTGATGCCAGCGCTGCGCACCGGCGGTTCAGTGACCTTGTGGGTCTTGAGGCGCGGCGCGGTATCGACGCCGTAGTCAGCCGGCGTCTTGCTCGCGAGCGGCTTGGACTTCGCCTTCATGATGTTGGGCAGCGAGGCATAGCGCGGCTCGTTGAGGCGCAGGTCGGTGGTGACGATGGCGGGCAGCGCCAGCTTCACCGTTTCCAGACCGCCATCGATTTCACGCTTCACGACCACGCTGTCACCTTCGACCGCGATTTCGTTGGCAAACGTGCCCTGCGGACGGCCGAGCAGCGCGGCGACCATCTGGCCGACCTGGTTGGCGTCGTCGTCAATCGCCTGCTTGCCGGTGATGATCAGGCCCGGCTGCTCTTCGTCCGCAATCGCCTTGATGATCTTGGCCACTGCCAGCGGCTCGACCTCGTCTTCGCTGACCACGAGGATGGCCCGGTCTGCGCCCATGGCAAGCGCGGTGCGCAGCGTTTCCTGCGCCTTGGCCGGACCGACCGAAACCGCCACGATCTCGGTCACCACGCCCTTTTCCTTCAGGCGGATGGCTTCTTCGACCGCGATTTCGTCGAACGGGTTCATGCTCATTTTGACGTTGGCAAGGTCGACCCCCGTGCCATCCGCCTTCACGCGCGGCTTCACGTTGTAGTCGATCACCCGCTTCACGCAGACCAGGGCTTTCATCGTGTCAGGCCTTTCTCAAATCAATGGCGCGCGCATAAGTGGCGCTTACGTAAACGTCAACCTAGCCGCAGGGGCTCATGCAGGAAAGTGAGCCTCTGCATCAGCCGGGCTTCTACTCCATTTCAAGGATGATCGCATCCACTGCAAGGCTTTCGCCCTGCGCCGCGTTCACCGCTTTCACTTTGCCCGATTTCTCGGCGCGCAGGATGTTTTCCATCTTCATCGCCTCGACCACCGCCAGCGGCTGCCCGGCCTCGACCGTATCGCCTACGCCGACGTGCAGCGCCACGAGCAGCCCGGGCATCGGGCAAACGAGGTACCTCGACATGTCGGGCGCGACCTTGGCGATCATGTGCTGCGTCAGCGGCGCGATTCGCGCGGGCAGCACGCGCACATCATGGCTCGCGCCGCGCGTCGTCAGCTTGAAGCCTGCGGGCCGCGTGGCAACCTTCACCGTGAGCGGCGTGCCGCCGACTTCGGCCATGACCACGCGGTCGCCGGGGGTGTATTCCAGCTCCAGATCGACTTCCTCGCCGTCGACGGCAATTCCTTCCTCGTCGACCGTCACGGCGAAGTCGCTCTCACCAATCCGCACCACCCATTCGGACGGCGGATCGAGCGTATCGCCCAGCTGTCCATCGACCTGCCGCGCCCGGTCAGACCGCGCCGTGGCGAGGAAGCCCGCCAGCGCCGCGAGCGAACGCTTGGTTTCCTCAGACGTCGCCGCGCCGTGGAACCCGTCGGGGTATTCCTCGGCAATGAAGCCGGTGGTCAGCTCGCCCGAACGGAAGCGCGGGTGCTGCAT
>JAIXYF010000151.1 GCA_027490345.1 Novosphingobium sp. | reverse complement strand
TGCCAAGCCCTTAGAATATCGTCTCCGGCGCGCCAAGCGCTTTGCATGACGCTGGTCGATGGCTAAACGGCAGTTCATCGAAAACGGCCTGCATGGCGCGGGCGCAAACCAGCGGAAGGAACCAGCGGTGCCCGAAAGCAAAGCGATCATGACAACGATCCGGGAGGAAGACCTCATCGAGAGCGTGGCCGATGCGCTGCAATACATCAGCTACTTCCATCCGATGGACTATATCCGCGCGCTGGGCGAGGCCTATGAGGCGGAAGCTGGCCCTGCCGCGAAGGACGCCATCGCCCAGATCCTGACCAACAGCCGCATGTGTGCCGAAGGGCACCGCCCGATCTGCCAAGACACCGGCATCGTCAACGTGTTCATCAAGTGGGGCCAGGATTGCCGGCTGGAGAGCGGGCAAAGCCTGCAGGACGTGGTCGATGAAGGCGTACGCCGCGCCTATCTCGATCCGGAAAACAAGCTGCGCGCCTCGGTGCTGGCCGATCCCGCTTTCACCCGCCGCAACACCAGGGACAACACGCCCTGCGTTCTCCATGTCGAGATGGTCAAGGGCAGCAAGGTCTCGGTCGATGTCGCGGCCAAGGGAGGCGGCAGCGAGAACAAGTCGAAGTTCAAGATGATGAACCCCAGCGATTCGATTGTCGATTGGGTGCTGGAAATGCTGCCGCAGATGGGCGCGGGCTGGTGCCCGCCGGGGATGCTGGGCATCGGCATCGGCGGCACGGCGGAACATTGCGTGCTGCTGGCCAAGAAGGCGCTGATGGAGCCGATCGATATGGCCCAGCTGAAGCTGCGCGGCCCGCAAAACGATATCGAGGCGCTGCGGATCGAGATCTTCGACAAGGTCAACGCGCTCGGCATCGGCGCGCAGGGGCTTGGCGGGCTTTCCACGATCCTCGACGTCAAGATCATGGACGCGCCGTGCCATGCCGCAGGCAAGCCGGTCGGCATGATCCCCAATTGTGCCGCCACGCGCCACGCGCACTTCACGCTCGATGGCTCCGGCCCGGCCTACCTCGAAGCGCCCAAGCTGGATGAATGGCCCGATGTGCACTGGAAGCCCGATGCGGCGGCCAAGCGCGTCAACCTCGATACGCTGACGGCGGAGGAAGTGCAGAGCTGGAAGCAGGGCGACCGCCTGCTGCTGAATGGCCGGATGCTGACCGGCCGCGATGCCGCGCACAAGCGGATCGCCGACATGCTGGCAAAAGGCGAGGAGCTGCCGGTCGATTTCAAGGGCCGCGTGATCTACTACGTCGGCCCGGTCGATCCGGTCGGCAATGAAGTGGTTGGCCCTGCTGGACCGACCACCGCCACGCGCATGGACAAGTTTTCCGACACGATGCTGAACCTTGGCCTGCTCGCCTCTGTCGGCAAGGCGGAGCGCGGCGTTGCGGCGACCGAATCGATTGCCAAGCACAAGTCGGCGTACCTGATGGCCGTGGGCGGCGCGGCGTATCTTGTCGCCCGGGCGATCAAGCAATCCAAGGTCGTAGGCTTTGCCGATCTCGGCATGGAGGCGATCTACGAGTTTACCGTCGAGGACATGCCGGTGACCGTCGCAGTCGATTCGACCGGGCAGAATGTGCACCAGCTTGCCCCGCTCGTGTGGAAGAAGAAGATTGCGGATGAGGGGCTTTTGCCGGCGTGAGCGCCGGGCCGGGTGTTCGACGAACGACTGACCGACGTCGACCGCCCGGCTGGCGCTGGCGGGGCACTTGCGCCTAGAAGCGGGACAATGGCCACGCTTCCTGTCGAACTTGCCGATCAGCGCCCGCACGTTCCCGCGCGGGCCGTGCTGCTGTCTGCGGCAGCGCTGTGGTTCACCTATTTCCTGCTGATCACTTTGCGCGGCGCGGTCACGTATCAGGGCGAATTTGCCGAGCTGCTGTGGCGGCGCGCGCTCGTCACGCTGGCGGGCATTGCCGTCACGCTGGTGGCCTGGCCGGTGCTGCGCCGGTTCGATGGGCGCAGCAACGGTGTGCGGATCGCCGCCGCTCTGATCATCATGCTGCCCGCCGCCGTCGCGCTGGCGGCGATCAACCAGCAGGCGTTCGCCCCGGTGGAGCGCAAGATGATCGAGCGCGAGGCCAAGGCCGTGCAGGCGCAGGCCGAAGCGGCGGTCAAGGCCATCCGCGCGCAGCAGGGGGCCGGTCTGGATGATCTGCCGCCGATGCCGGAGGTGCGCAGCCGCCACGATGTGACGGGCAATGTCCTGATCGATGTGCCCGGCCCTGCGATGGCTGATTTTCCGCCGGAACCGCCCGAACCACCCGCCCCGCCCTAATTGCCAGAGCCGCCCGCCCCTGCTGCAGGAGACCTGCCGCCGCAGCTGGCCAGCGTGGTGATCCACAAGATGGCCGAAGATCAGGGCCTGTGGAAGCAGCTCACCGATGTCGCGCTGGGCCGCTATTTCCTGCTCATCGCGTGGGCCGGGCTTTATCTGGCGCTCGGCAATGCCGAAATGGCGCGCGCTTCGGAACGGCGCGAGGGCGAATACAAGCGCGCGGCCAAGGCGGCGGAGCTGCGCAGCTTGCGCTATCAGGTCAATCCGCACTTCCTGTTCAACACCTTGAATTCGCTCTCCGCGCTGGTGATGGTGGGGCGCAGCGAACAGGCGGAGCGGATGATCCAGACGATCTCCACGTTCTATCGTCACAGCCTTGCCGGTGATCCCACCGCCGATGTGCGGCTGGCCGACGAGATCGCGCTGCAGCGGCACTATCTGGAAATCGAGGCGGTGCGTTTCCCGGAGCGGCTGGTGTGCGAATTCGATGTGCCGGAGGCGCTGGAAAGTGCCTGTGTGCCGGGCATGATTCTCCAGCCGCTGGTGGAAAATTCGATCAAGTATGGCGTTTCGGCCAGCACTCGCCCCGTCACCATCCGCATCGCCGCGCAGGAAGCGGGCGGCAGGCTGGTGCTCACCGTGGCGGACGATGGCCCCGGCAAGGGCAGTGCAAGCGGCAGCACCGGCATCGGCCTTGAAAACGTGCGCAGCCGCCTTGCTGCACGTTTCGGTGATGAAGCGCGCGTGGAAAGCGGACCGCTGCCTGCGGGCGGCTATGCCACGGTGCTGACCATCCCGCTGGTGCGGTCTGTCTGTGAACAAAGGGAGGCATGATGCGCACGCTGCCAATGAAAACCCTGATCGTTGATGATGAACCCCTGGCAGTGGAGCGCATGCAGATCCTGTGCGCGCGCATCCCGGCCCTCAATGTCGTCGGCACCGCCAGCGATGGCGCGGCCGCGCTGCGCCTCAGCGAAGCGCTCGCCCCCGAAGTCGTGCTGCTCGACATGACGATGCCCGAAGTCGATGGCCTCGGCGTGGCGCGCGGGCTGGCGAAGCAATCACCCCGCCCGGCGGTGATCTTCGTGACCGCGCACGATCACTTCGCGGTGGAAGCGTTCGATCTTGAAGCGGTGGACTATGTGCTCAAGCCCGTGGCGCAGGACCGGCTCGAACGCGCGGTGGAACGCGCGCTGGCCCGCCGCGAATCCGGCGCACCGGCAGAAGCGGCCCCCGCGACCAGCCCGTGGATCGAAGAATTCTGGGTGCCCCATCGCAGCGAACTGATCCGCATCGCGGTTGGCGATATCGACCGGATCGATGCCGAGCGCGATTATGTGCGGCTGCATGTCGGAACCCGCAGCTACTTGCTGCTCCACACCATCCAGCGCCTCGAAGACCGCCTCGATCCCGAACGCTTCATCCGCCTCCACCGCTCCACGATCGTACGGCGCGACCGCATCGCGGGGCTGAAGCACGACGGGCTGGGGGTGTGGTCGGCGCAGTTGGTGGACGGCGAACTGCTGCGGATCGGGCGGACGTATCTGGCCAAGGCCAAGGCAATGGCGGGGCGTTAGCGAAGCGCTAACTTCTC
>JAIXYF010000235.1 GCA_027490345.1 Novosphingobium sp. | reverse complement strand
GTTCAGCCGGGTGGGCGCGGCCGACAATCTGGCGCGTGGGCGCTCCACTTTCATGGTCGAAATGGTCGAGACGGCGGCGATCCTCGCGCAGGCGGGCGAGCGCAGCTTCGTGATCCTCGACGAAGTGGGGCGCGGCACCTCCACCTATGACGGGTTGGCGCTTGCCTGGGCGGTAGCCGAGGCAGTGCATGAAGTGAACCGCGCGCGCTGCCTGTTCGCAACGCACTATCACGAACTCGCGCGGCTGGCGGAAACCTGCGATGCGCTCTCGCTCCACCATGTGCGGGCGCGGGAATGGAAGGGCGATCTGGTGCTGCTGCACGAGCTGGCCGAGGGCCCTGCGGACAAGAGTTATGGCCTTGCCGTGGCGCGCCTCGCGGGGGTGCCCGCGCCAGTAGTCAAGCGCGCAAAGTCCGTGCTCGACCGGTTGGAGAAGGGCCGCGCCGCAACGGGCGGGCTGGCGGCGGGGCTGGATGACCTGCCGCTGTTCGCCGCTGCCATCGAAGCGGCGGAGGAGAAAGTCGATGCGCTGCGCGAGAAGCTGGGGGCCATCGATATCGATTCGCTCAGTCCGCGCGCGGCGCTTGATCTGCTTTATGAACTGAAGCGCGAATTGTGAGGGGCTGGCGCGCCTTGCTGTTGGCCTTGCTGGCGTGCCTTGCGGTGCCAGCGGCTGCAAAGGCTCCGGCGCAACCCGTCCAGCTCGATCAGGAGCTTTACCGCACTGTGGTCGAGCGAGTGCGCGAGGGCGAGAATTTCTACCCGGCGGCGATCGATGCGCAGCGTGAGCGGACTTACCCGGTGCAGCCTGCGCTGGCCGTCCGCCCGCCGACAATGACCTATGGGCTGGCGCTGCTGCCAAGCACGGCCACACGCACCGCGGCGCTGTTCGCGCTGCTGTTCGGTGCGCTCATCGCGCTGCGGCAGAGCCTTGCGGACCGATCGCCTGCCGAGGCGCTCAGCATGGTGACGCTGGCCGTGGCAGGGCTGTTTGGCGCGTTCTTTCCGGACAATGTCTACCTGCACGAGCAGTGGAGCGTGCTGCTGATCATGCTCTCGCTCGCTGCGCATCGGCGGGCGTGGCTGATGGTGGGGCTGGCGCTTCTGGCGGTGCTGGTGCGCGAGACGGCGCTGGCGTGGCTGGCGGCGATCGTGGTCTACAGCCTGTGGCAGCGGGACTGGAAGCGCGCGGGGCTGGCAGCTGGCGCTATCGCGCTGGCGGGCGGGGTGTGGTTGCTTCACGCGCAGTTCGTGGCCGCACAGATCCAGCCCGGAGACCTTACATCCCCCGGCTGGGTGCGCTTTGGCGGGTTGCCGCTGGTGATCGACGCGCTGCGCCGCAATCTCGTGCTGACGGGCCTGCCCGGCCCGCTGGTGCTGGCGCTGGTCGCCGCCTCGCTCGCCGCGATGCTGCGCTGGGGCCGTGAGATGGAGCGCATTGCCGCTATCGGCAGCGCGGGCTTCCTTGCGGCGCTTACCGTGTTCGGACGGCCCGACAACGGCTACTGGGGCTTCATGGCTGCGCCGTTCGTGCTGCTGGGGCTGCCGCTGATCGTGCGCGAACTGCGCGCTAAACGCTGAGGAACAGCCCCGCCAGCGCCGCGCTCATGAGGTTGCTCAGCGCGCCTGCTGCCAGTGCCTTCATGCCCAGCTTTGCGATGACCGGGCGCTGGTTGGGCGCAAGGCTGCCCGAAACCGCCATCTGGATCGCAATCGAGCTGAAGTTGGCAAAGCCGCACAGCGCAAACGTCACGATGGCCACGGTATGCGCGGAAAGCTCCTTCGCTGCACCCAGATCGATGAAGGCGACGAATTCGTTGAGCACGATCTTGGTGCCGAACAGGCCGCCTGCTTGCGCTGCCTCGGCCCAGTTGGGCGCGCCGAGGAGGAGGAAGACGGGGGCGAAAATCGTGCCGAGGATCTGCTGGAACGAGAGGCCGGGATAACCGATCCGCGCGCCAAGGCTGCCCAGAATGCCGTTGGCCATGGCGATCAGCGCCACGAACGCCAGCACCATCGCGCCCACCGCCACGGCCAGCCGCACGCCCGTTTGCGCGCCCTGGCTGGCGGCCATGATCAGGTTGGCGGGGCGTTCCTCGTCCGGTGACGACAGAGCAACGTGCGGCCCGATGTGCGGATTGTGCAGCGGCGTTTCATCGTGCGCGTGCTCTGGCGGCGGCACATCGGGCATGATCAGCTTGGCCATCAGCACGCCGCCAGGGGCGGACATGAACGCGGCGGCGACGAGATAGTCCACGCGGATGCCCATCGCGGCATAGGCGGCAAGGATCGTCCCCGCGACACCCGCCATGCCGACGGTCATCACTGTGAACATCTGCGAAGGGCTGAGCGCGGCGAGATAGGGCCGGATAACGAGGGGCGATTCGCTCTGGCCGACGAAGATATTGGACGCAGCGCACAGCGCCTCGACCCGGCTGATGCCCGTGATCCATTCCAGCCCGCCGCCGATCCAGCGGATCACCAATTGCATAATGCCGAGGTAATAGAGGATCGAGATCAACGCGGCGAAGAACACGATGGTCGGCAGCGCGGCGATGGCAAAGCTGCGCCCGCCGATGGCCGGATCGGCCAGCGGGCCGAACAGGAAGGCGACACCTGCCTTGGCATAGCCGAGCAGCCCTTCGACCCCTGCCGCAGCCCCCTGCAGCGCGGCGTTGCCCGGCGGAAACCACAGCACCAGCGCGGCAAAGCCCATTTGCAGCGCAAAGGCAGGGGCGACCACGCGCAGCCGGATCGCGCGGCGATTGGACGAGAGCAGCAGGGCGAGGGCAAGGATCAGCGCCATGCCGGCGAGGCTCATCAAAACGCGCATCGCGGGCCGGTCGCTCCCCCTATCGGATCCCTGTGAAGCGTGGCTTAAACGGGATTTGGTGCAGGGTCAAAATGCCGCGATCATGGCGGCGCCGCTGATCCGGGGCCTGCGGATAGGGTGGCTGGCGGTTGGGCTGCTGGCAGTTCGGTGGCGCGCGGCGATATTGCACCTTGGGGCCGCTTGGTCCAAAGCGCAGGCCATCATGGCAACCACGCACAATCCCGCAGCAGATGACACTGCCCACCACAAGGCGATGCTCGCCAAGGCCGAAACGCTGACCGAGGCGCTGCCTTACCTGCAGCGATACGCGGGCAAGACGTTCGTGGTGAAATATGGCGGCCACGCCATGGGCGATCCCGAACTGGCGCAGGATTTCGCCGAAGATATCGTGTTGCTCAAAGCGGTTGGCATCAATCCGGTGGTCGTCCATGGCGGCGGGCCGCAGATCGGGCGGATGTTGAAGGCGCTCGGCATCGAATCGCGCTTTGTCGACGGCCTGCGTGTGACGGACAAGCAGACCGCCGAAGTGGCCGAAATGGTGCTGGCAGGGGCAATCAACAAGGAACTCGTCAGCTGGATCGCGCGTGCGGGCGGCAAGGCCATCGGCATTTCCGGCAAGGATGGCGGTATGGTCATCGCTCGCAAGGTTGAGGCGAAGAAGGCCCCCAAGGCGATCAACGACGCGGAAAGCGGTGAGGCCCTGGTCGTCGATCTCGGCTTCGTGGGCGAACCGGCGCGGATCGATACCACGGTGATCGATACGATCACTGCGGCCAACATGATCCCGGTGATCGCCCCCATCGGCGTGGGCGAGGATGGCGAGACTTATAATATCAACGCCGATACCATGGCGGGCGCGATTGCGGCAGCGCTGGGCGCGGCGCGGTTATTTCTGCTGACGGATGTGCCCGGCGTGCTCGACAAGGAGCGCCGTCTGCTCACCGACCTCACGCCTGCTGACATCACGCGCCTGGCGGAAGACGGCACGATCAGCGGCGGCATGATTCCCAAGCTCGAAACCTGCGTTCACGCGGTGGAAGCCGGGTGCGAGGCCGCTGTCGTGCTCGATGGGCGGGTGCCGCATGCCATGCTGATCGAGGTGTTTACCGCGCGCGGGGCGGGCACCCTCATCCGTCAGGGCTGAAGGCGGGCCGGACCGGAAAGTCTGCTCCATTCATTTTTCGGGCTGG